>PWRH01000005.1 GCA_003556525.1 Candidatus Nealsoniibacteriota bacterium | reverse complement strand
TCGGAAAAACTTTTACCTTTAACAATTTCCTCATTAATATTTAAAACAGTGCTTTTAAGTTTTTTGCTTTTTGTTTGAAGAGCCAAGGTTTCAAGAGCTCTGGGCAAAGCAAGACCGGAAGCAATCATAACCTGCAAATTTCTGGTAAACATAAGTTTTTCCGTTAGGGGGACCTGATTTAATAAAGGTAGGTTGATTTTAATTTTATTCTTTTTTTCTTTTCCCTGAAGACTTGCCCTAATTAAAATAAAACCTTCTTCTCTTAAGTTTTTTGAAAGCTCGGACTCGTCTTTAACATCCAAAACACCCGACTTCTCTTCTCCTTCCAAAGATTTGGCAGTATAGAAATACTTTGGCATAAATAAAATTAAAAATTATAATTTAAAAATTGAAACTTAGTTGTGTTTATCAGCATTAATTTTAATTTTTTATTCCGCAATAACCCGCAATACTTCTTCAATACTGGTTATTCCTTGAGCTGCCTTAATAAAACCGTCCTCTATCATTGTTCTCATTCCTTGTTTTTGGGCCTGATTTTGAATTTGACCAGCATCAGCTTCTTTGTTTATCATTTCTTTTATTGTTTCATCTATCGAAAGAACTTCATAGATGCCTATCCTGCCCTTATAGCCATCCGGAAAATCAGAACAAGGTTTAGGCTTATAAAAAACAATATCATTAAAGTTTTCTTTTGGTTTGATAATTTTTTCTTCTTTTAAAATCGTCAAAATTTTTTCCAAATTGCAGTGTTTTTTTAAATTTTCAACCTCAGCGGGCTGAAGAACATATTTTTCTTTTTCCGAAGATAATTTTCTGACCAATCTTTGAGCCAATACAACGTTTAGGGTTGAAGAAATCAAAAAGGGCTCTATCTTCATATCTATTAGGCGGGGAACAGCCCCACTGGCAGAGGTTGTATGGATGGTCGATAAAACCAAGTGGCCGGTTAGAGCGGCATTAATAGCCAAGCCGGCTGTTTCATTGTCTCTAATTTCACCAACCATAATAATATCAGGGTCTTGCCTGACTAGAGCACGCAGACCTGAAGAGAAAGTCAAGCCGATTTTTGAATTAACCTGGGTTTGATTAACTCTTTGCATGCGATACTCAACCGGATCTTCAATAGTTGAAATATTAATTCCGGGCACATTTAAAATCTCCATCATTGAATAAAGAGTAGTTGTTTTTCCCGAACCGGTCGGCCCGGTTACCAAAATCATTCCGGTAGGTTTTTTTAAATTTTTTTCAACAAGCTCAAGCGCTTCTCCTCTTAGGCCTATTTCTTCCAAGGTAAGAGCCTTAACGGTCTCGGACAAAAGACGCATAACAATTTTTTCACCGTCATAAACAGGCAAAACAGAAACCCTAATGGAATATTTATAGTCTTCTGTCTCTATTTTGAAACGGCCGTCTTGGGGTAATCTTGTTTCGTCAAGCTTTAATTTGGATAAAACTTTAATTCTGGCAACAATGCCTGAGGAAACATTTTTTGGCAAAACCATGGCCTCCCGCAAAACTCCGTCAATTCTGTATCTGACGATTACCTCTTTTTCCGTGGGCTCAATATGAATATCCGAAGCTCTTCCCAAAATAGCGTGCTTTAGAAGAGTATCAACTATTTTTACAACCGGCAGCTCTTCCGCCATTTTTTTTAAATCCTTTTCTTCAGCCAATCCCTTTTTGTCCGAAACCTTAATCGCTTTAATGCCCCCGGCTTCTTTTTTAATAATATCGCCAAATTCCGCTTTTAGGGTTTTTTGATACTGCAAAAGAGCATTTTTAATGCTTTCCGAATTGGTTAGCCTGGGTAAAATTTTAAAATCGGAAGTTTTTTTGATAAAATCGATTGTTCTTAAATCTTCAGGGTCAAGCATTGCAACCTCCAGGCTTTCTCCCTTTTTTCTAAAAGCAATAATATTGTGAGATCTGGCAATTGGCTCGGGAATAATTTTTAAAACATCTTCATCTATTTTTTCTTTCTCCAAATTAACAAAAGGAATGCCCAAAATATAGGCCTCCATTTTAATTAATTCCTCTTCGGAAATTAAATCTTGAGAAACCAAAACGTTGCCTAATTTTTGGCCGGTCTTATTGGCAATTTCTTCAGCACCCCTAAACTGCTCTTCTGTTATTAAGCCAGCATCCAAAAGAAAAGCTTTAAGCTGTTGGTTTTCTACCTTCATAAAATAACTTACTTTTTTATTGCTCTCCCAGGGCTTGTTTTATTTTTGCCAAAACTTCTCCTATGCTGTAATTCGCTTTAACCAAATAAGTAAATGCTCCCAACTTTAAGGCCCTTTCCACCTCTTCCAATCCTTCAAGGTTGGTTAAAACAATAACCGGGATATCTTTTGTTTCTTTATCTTCTTTCAATTTTTTTAAAACATCGAACCCATGCATTTTTGGCAAAATTAAATCAAGCAAAATTAAGTCAGGCTTTTTTGCACTTTCATTTGAGCCTGCTATTCTTAGCCCTGATTCTCCATCCAAAGCTGAAACAATCTCGTAGTTCTCGCCGACTAAAGCATCTCCAAGAGCTTTTTGAAGAGTGGGCTCATCTTCTATAAATAATATCAATTTCATATATTGGTTGATTATTTATCAATTATTTTAAAGGCAGTGTAAACCAAAAAGTCGACCCAATATCTTCCTGGCTTGAAAAGCCTATTTTTCCTTTTAATTTATCAACGATTGATTTAACAATATAGAGATCAAGGCCCGATCCTTCGGTTTGGTGCTTTCTTATGTTGGCTGAACGAAAAAATTTTTTAAAAATATATTTTTGATCTTCTTTGGGTATACCAACGCCGTCATCTTTAACTTCAATATAAAAATTATTTTCATTTTTCTTTAAAGTAATATCTATTTTCCCGCCTTTTTTCACATAACGAATAGAGTTATCCAAAAAATTATTAATTATCATTTTAAAATAATAAGGGTCTGTTAGGACCAAAGGCAAATTTTTTTCAAAATTGAAATTTATTTTAACATTGGAGGCTCTGGAAAAACTTTCCATCTCTTTTATTGATTCTTCAATCAAATCCGATAAGGCAACCTTTTCCTGGTTTAAAACAATCCGATTTTCTTCGATTCTCGAAACCATTAACAGATCGGAAACCAGTTCTCTCATTTTATCGTTATTTTCTTTTAAAAGAACAAGGTACTCCATTTGTTTTTCGGATACGGTGGAAATTTTTTTTGAAATTAAAAGCTCAAGAATCCATTTTATATTTGAAAGAGGGGATCTGAGCTGATGGGAAACAATATTGACAAACTCTGATTTTAACCTGTTTGCTTCAGCTAAACGTTCAAAACTTTTGGTAATAATAACGGCAAGAATAAATAAAACAATGCTAATTAAAAGAATAACGAACGCCATCATTAAAGGGTCATCAATATAATATTCGCCGACAAAATAAATTGATAAAATGGAAAAAATAATAATAATTCCCATTATTAAAAAAAGAAATTGAGGGCACTGCCAAAGAGGAACATTGTATTTTCTACACTGCTTTACGATATTGATTTCGTCAATAATTTTTCTAAAATTCATAAATATATTTTTTAATTTTAACCTCTCAAGACTTTAAAAGCAAGTATTATTGGCTT
>PWRH01000035.1 GCA_003556525.1 Candidatus Nealsoniibacteriota bacterium | reverse complement strand
AAATCACTGCGGTTCCGGCAAAATAACCCCAGCGCATTTTAACGTCTTTATAAGACAAAGTATATTTTGTAATACCGACAACGCCCCTAATTGTGCCGCCTAAAAATCCGGCTAAAAAAAATGTAAACATATTAAATTTTAGAAAGATTAAGCTTTTTAAGTAGCTTGTTAATATTTATTGTTGCTATACCAACAACCTGGTCAGCTCCTCCATAATAAAGAAAAATTTCTTCTTTAATAAGAACAGCCCCGCAAGGAAAAACCACGTTAGGAACCTGGCCGACTTTTTCATAATAAGTTTCCGGTTCCAAAAGAGGTTCTTTTGTCCGAGCTAATAATTTTAAAGGGTTTTTAAGGTCAAGTAAAACAGCACCAACGCGATAGAAGCTATCCATTTCCGATACTCCATGATAAAAAAGAATCCAGCCTTTTTTTGTTTTAATCGGAGGAGCGGCCATACCTATTTTTCTTGAGTCCCACATTCCTTTCCTTGGATATATCCAACGATACTCTTCAAGCCATTCGCCCTTTTTAAAATCCAAGCTTTTATGGAAAGAATAATCAATATCCTTGCCTGCTCTATGCATAATCATAAACTTACCTTTTATTTTTTCAGGAAAAAGACAGGCATTTTTATTGTCTATTTCCGGAGGAGAAATTAATTTAGGCTTGGCCCAGTTCCATTTTTGGCTTAAAAAATCTTTAGTTAAAATAGAAGTTAAAGCAACTCTTGGCCTATCCTTTCCGTTATAAGCGGTATAAAACATATAAATTTTATTACCGAATTGAGTTAAGCGAGGGTCTTCGCAACCAGAACCTAAGTCAGGAGCATGATTTTGTTCAAAATCCTCGCGCGGAACATAAACAGGTTCCGGATGGCGGTAATCAATATTAATTCCGTCTTTTGTCGTGGCATAGCCTAAAACAGAAGTATTATCTTCTGCTTGAGCCCGATATAAAATATGAGTTTTTCCCTGAAGCCTAATAGCGCCCGGATTATAAACAGCTTTTGCCTCCCAACTGTTTTCTTTATTAGCGGTCATTACCGGATTTTGTTTTGTTCTAACAAATTTAACAACTTCTGTTTCAGGTTGTCTGATTTGATTTAAAAACTCAGAAAGAGAAATAACAGTTAGACAACAGGTGGTATCAGCAGCGCCATAATAGAGATATATTTGGTCATTTTTTATGATAGCGCCTGAAGGAAATACAATATTTTTTACAAGGCCCATTCTTTCATAATATCTTTCCGGAACCATAACAGGCATATCGGTTCTACCGATTATTTTTCTTGGGTCTTTAAGGTCTAAAAGGACAGCTTCGACAGTAAAAAGGGGCTGGCCTGAAAAATAATTTTGGATATAAGAATAAAAAATAAGCCAGCCGTGTTTTGTTTTCACCGGCTGGGCTCCAACCTCAATATGATCTTCAGGCCTTCTTTGCAATGGCAAAGATTTTTTTTCAAAATCTTGATACCATTTATTCCAGTATTTTTCAGACCAAATATCTTTTTCGCTATCAAAAGAAGCCAGGCAAATTTTTGTTGGAGGCTTGTCGGTATTAACAGTCAAAATAGCCCAAATCTTTTTATTTATTTTTTCAGGAAACAAAGCCATTGCTTTTGAGTTAAAAGGAGTGACCAAATGTTTTTCATCAACAGTTTTTAAGTCTTTGCTTATAGCCAAGCCGACTTTAATTCCTTCGGGCCGAAAAGGATAATGCGAAAGAGCAGTATAAAAAATATAATATTTATTGCCAAGCTTGGTAATCCTCGGGTCTTCGCAGCCAAACTGCTCCCAAGATTTTTCAGGAAAAATAAATCTTCTTCTGTTTGAAAAATCAGTTCCATTTTTGCTTTCAGCAATACCGACAACAGAAAGCATTAAATCTGTTTTGGCGGCTGAATGCCATTGAGGCAAAGACAAAGCTCTATATAAAAGAAAAATTTTATCGCCTTTTTTAGCAGGACAACCATTAAAAACAGCTGCAGCTTCCCATGACTGGCTTTTATTCGGCTCTAAAACAGGGTTTTTTTCAAATCTTTTTATAAGCATAATTATTTTTTAAAATTATTTAACTTTTTATTATTACGACTTGCTTTTAATTCCTGCTTTTCCATTTTTGGCTTAACCTCCTGCTTTAAGGTGCTTAAAAATTCTTTTAAGTCGGCCTTGGCAACGCAAACATAGCTGTCTGCCCCGCCATAATAAATAAAAAGCTGGCCGTTTTTGTTAACCGCACCTGAAACATAAACAACGCCTGATTTATAGCCATTATTTTCATAAAGTTCGGTTGGTTCCAAAATAGGATTTTTGGAGCGAAATAAAACTTTAGTCGGATCATTAAGGTCTAAAAGCATAGCACCTACCTTATATTTATTAGAGTCTTTTTTATCTATTGCATGATAAAATAAAAGCCACCCTTCTTCTGTTTTAATTGGGGGAGGACCTGCCCCCTTAATTAAGCTATCCCAACAACCATAATTAATTTTCATTCCATAAAAACTTTTAATATAGTTTGAATTATGAAATTCAAGGTCATCAAGATAAGCAATCATAACTTCAGGATTTAAGCTGTGTAAAACTGCGTAACGCCCATTTATTTTTTCGGGAAAAATTACCCAGTTTTTATTAATTTGACCCGGAGGTGACATTAAAATAGAATTTTTCCAATTCCACTTTTTATTTAAAAAATCTTCAATTTTAATTGAGGCCAAGGCCATTCTTATTTCTCCGTCTCCAATTGCAGTATAGGTGACATATAAAACATCTTCGCCAGCCACCCTTGTAATCCGCGGGTCTTCACAGCCACCCCAGCTTCCGCCTGAAAAATAAGCAGAAAAATTAAAAACTCTCTCTTTAAACCTATGCTCATAAGCAGGATAAGGAAGCCTTTCGTCTATTTTTAGGCCATTTTTAGACATGGCATAACCAATCCTGGAAATACCGTCTTGGCCGATTGCCCTATAAAGAAAATAAACTTTGCCTTTAATAAGGACGGCTCCAGGGTTAAATGTTTGCCAATTTTCCCAACTATTTTCTGTTCTAGGGGCAAGAATAGGATTTTCTACTTCTTTAAACAAAAAAGCTTCCTTGCTTTTTATGGAAGTAGGAACTTTTTTAGGAATAGAAGTTTTTACTAGTGCCTTTTTTTTGGCAGAGGTTCTTATTAAGGCTTTTTTTTCAATTTTTATTTTTTGCAAAGAAACTTGTTTTTTCTGGTTTTGTTTTTTAACGGTTATTTTTTTAACGATTTTTTTAATAGCTGCTTTAACAGAAATTTTCTTTTTTAGTTTTTTTTCTTTTTTAATTGGTTTTGCCTTTTTAGGTTTTATGCTCTTTTTTTTCTCTGCCATAAAAATAAGTAAAATTAAAAATAATAAGCTTCAACAGCTATATAATATATTTATAACATTTATATATAATTTTTTAAATCAAAAAGCTATCTGTTATAAATTTATTTTTAGTTTAATATAGAATCTGGCTTATTTTTTTTCTTGTCAATTCACCAACATAACCTGTTCCTCTTTCCAGGCCGAGCGGGACTAAAATTTCTTCACGATGCTTTTCTTGAAAACGAATAACAGCTTGTTGCGTTAGATTTAAAAAATTACCGGTTATTAATCCTGCCGGATAAATTTCCGGACCCTGGTTTT
>PWRH01000019.1 GCA_003556525.1 Candidatus Nealsoniibacteriota bacterium | reverse complement strand
TTTGCAGGAAAAATATTCCTATTAATACGGATGTTGGCAAGGGTTATAAGTTTCTTTACAGATAATAATTATTATTTATATGGGTTTGTCTTTTTAAGTAAATTACCCGGGATACATTTCTCGGGTTTTTGTTTTATAGTCAGCTCTGGTAAATAGTGCGAAATTTGACATTCAGCACTATTAAGCTATAATTAGATCATATGAAGGAAGATTTTAGCGAACTAATTCAATACTTGGACGAAAAGTTTACCAAGACAGACCAAAAGCTTATTGAGTTGGATGAGGGATTAAAGGACGTAAGAAAAAGAATGGTTACCAAAGAAGAGTTTAACGAGCTGCAGGGGTCAGTTGATGCCTATGCGAAGAGGGCAGATACCTATTTCCAAGAAATGGTTATGTTGGCACAGAAAGTTGATCGTCATGAGAAATGGCTTCATCAAGTCGCTGAAAAGTTAGGGATTAAGCTGGATTATTAATTTTTAAAAATTATTTTTAATATTCAACCACCTTTTTATCAGGGTGGTTTTTTAGTAGGATAAAATAATAATAATTTTTTTTGTTTTATGGTAGGATAATAAAAAATAAAGCTATTGAGAATAATTATGGATTCTAAAATTTTTGAAAAAATTAAAAAAATTGTTGAAAAAGAACTTTCCTGCTCAGCTCATGATATGGACCATGTAATAAGGGTTTACAACCTTTCTTTAACCCTTGCCCATGATGAAAATTTGGATTTAGATGTATTAAAGGTTGCCGCATTACTGCATGATATTGCAAGAGTAAGAGAAGATAATGATCATACGGGAAATACCGATCATGCTGTTTTGAGCGCACAAATGGCAGAGCCAATTTTAAAAAGATTTGGATTTTCACAAGAAAAAATTAAACATATTCAGGACTCTATTATTTCGCATAGATATAGAACAGGAATTAAGCCCAAAACAAAAGAGGCTAAAATTTTGTTTGATGCGGATAAATTGGATGTTATTGGTGCCATTGGTATTGCTCGCAGCTTTGTTTGGGTTGGAAGAAATAATGCTAAAATTTATGCCAAAACAGATATTGAGCAATATATTAAAAATAATTTAGGCGGAAAAATTAATGGAAGGATTCGGGACAAAACCAAACATAGCCCTCAGATAGAATTTGAAACAAAGTTAAAATTCTTAATCGATAAACTGTATACTGAAAAAGCTAAAAAAATTGGTAGAGAAAGATTAAAGTTTCATAAAAAATTTTTAGACAGACTGGAAAAAGAAATTCAAGGCCAACTATAATAAAAATATGTCTACTCGTTATCTTAAACTATCTAAAAATGAGCTTAATAAAAGAACTGACAAGCTTTATCAAAAATTGGAAAAATGTGATATTTGTCCCAAGAAATGCCGTGTTAACAGATTGAAAGGAGAAAAAGGTTATTGCAGGATAGGTAGTCTGCCAATAGTTTCGTCTTTTCATTCTCATTTTGGCGAAGAAAGTGTTTTAGTGGGTAAGCGAGGTTCAGGAACAATTTTTTTTGCGGGCTGTAATTTGTCTTGTGTTTATTGTCAAAATTACGAAATTTCTCAACTAAAAGCCGGGCAAGAGGTTTCTTTTGAAGATTTGGCGGAAATGATGATAGAGCTTCAAAGACAAGGCTGCCATAATATTAATCTGGTTACACCCACGCCTCAGGTTCCTCAAATTATTAAAGCACTGGAAATTGCCATAGAAAGAGGGTTAAGGCTACCCTTGGTTTATAATACAAATAGCTATGACTCAACAGAGGTTTTAAAGCTATTGGATGGAATTGTTGATATTTATATGCCAGATGTAAAATATAGCGACGAGAAATTAGCTTTAAAATATTCTTTAGTGCCGGATTATTTTGAAATTACAAAAAGAAACCTTAAAGAAATGCATTTTCAGGTGGGAGATTTAAAATGCGATAAAAATGGGATTGCTTTTGCCGGACTTTTGGTTAGACACTTGGTTTTACCTAATAATTTAGCCGGATCAGAAAAGATTTTTGAATTTATAGCAAAAGAAATTTCTAAAAATACTTTTTTAAATATAATGGATCAATACTATCCGGCTTATCAGGCTTTTGATTTTCCCGAGTTGGCAAGAAAAATTACTGATGAAGAATATCAAAAAGTTTTAAGCTTGACTGAAAAATACGGTTTAAATAAAGGTTAAAATTTATAGATTTAGACATTATTTTATTTAAAATTTTTTTATTTTTTTGTGTTATAATATTAAAATAATATAAAATAACAAAAATTTATGAAAACATGGGAATATAAAATTGAAAATATATCGATGCCGGATTCTACCGATAAAGCATTTATAGAAAAAACGGAAAAGTTTTTATTGGAAATCGGTTCGGACGGCTGGGAGCTTGTTAGTACAATTCCAACTTCTCAGGATGAGGAATGGGGGATAACCGACAAGGGCTTGGTGGCAAAAAACATTCTTTTAATTTTTAAAAGAAAGGTTAGCTAACTTAACCTATAGTTCTAGCCGAAATATATATGGCGCTGTTTTGCTGTTGCTTGATTTTTATTTTAATATTATGTAGAGTTTAAAATACTAAACTAAAGGAGGCAGTACATTAAAATGAATGTTAAGGTCTTTCCTGTAACTGTTACCGGGGCAGACGACAGTGTCGAACCAAGAGATTTGGCTTTAATTGCAAAAGAGTATCCTTTTGTTGAATTTGGTATCCTTTTATCAAAAAAACAACAAGGAAATAAGAGGTTTCCATGTCGTGATTGGTGGGAAGAACTTTATTTTTTGTGGCAAAATAAAAAACTTGCCTTATCTGGTCATATTTGTGGAGAATGGGTTAGAAGGTTATGTTTAGGTATGCCGAGCTTTTTTGAGGATTTTGGATATGCATATAAGATGTTTAGTCGTTTTCAATTAAACTTTCACGCAGAGGACTATATAGTAGATAAAAAAAATTTGTAAATGTAGCTAGAGAATATATTAAAAATAAACCGATTATTTTTCAAATGGACGGGGTAAATGAAAAAATATTTTATTCTCTAGAGGGTAGGTGGGGAATTACAGTGCTTCCTTTATTTGATAAATCCAGTGGTGCCGGATTACTGCCGGAAGAATGGCCAAAAAAACCGGATATTCAGCATTGTGGCTATGCCGGAGGTCTTTCACCAGACAACCTTAATAACGAAATAAAGAGGATTTCTCAGGTTGCCACAGGCCTTATTTGGGTTGATGCAGAAACATTATTAAGATCAAAAAATGATAAAATTTTTGACCTGGAAAAGGTTCGTCGTTTTTTAGAAGTCGCAAAACCATGGATAAAATAAAAATTATTTCAATAAATAAAACCCCTATTGGTTAGGTTAAAAATCCAATAGGGGATTTTTTTATAAAAAACTTAAATATTCTAAAAAGCCGGCTATTTAATAGTGGTGCCTATTTTTTTTCCAAGTACCGCTTTTTTTAGATTTTCTTTTTTGTAGATATTAAAAACCACAATATGAATATTGTTGGTTCGGCAAAGGTCTATTGCCGAATTATCCATTATTCCAATATCATCGCTCTTAAATGCTTCAAGTAAAGTTAGAGTTTTATATTTTTTTGCATCAGAGTATTTTTTTGGATCTTTTGAATAAACTCCGTCTACTCCGGTAGCCTTAAAAAAAGCTTGGCAACCAAG
>PWRH01000030.1 GCA_003556525.1 Candidatus Nealsoniibacteriota bacterium | reverse complement strand
TTCTTTTAAGAAATTCGGTTCCTGAAAACTTGGCAGCTGATTTTGTCGACGACTATGAAATTACACCCGAGTATTCTTATAGATGGGACGAAAAAGAAGGAAAAGTTTTTGTTGAAGAAAAACCCTGGATTTTTTTAGATGATGAAAAAGAAAAATCATACAGCCTACTTCCTCCGCCGGTTGTTGTTTCTTTAATAAAGCAAATTAACGATATTTTGAATCTTTAAGCAGGGGGTTGACATTTTTTATTATTCCAAGATATAATGAAACTGGCTCCGGAAAACCTAGTTAATTCTGGTACAAAAGTTCTTTCAGGGGGCCTGAAATGATTCTGTTGCCGTGGCAACAGACTGAGGTTCCCACTTGGAATTTTTTCCGAGAACAATTACCTAGCAACCGGAGCCTTTAAAAAATCCTATTTTATGGGGTTTTTTATTTTTGATATTTTTTAAATTAAAAATTTTTTAGATAATTTAATTTATTTCTTCTCTGACAATAATTGCTATTTCTTGCTTAACGTTGTTTGCCTGAGGGTCATCAGGCGCAAGTTCAAGAAATTTTTGCCAATTTTCAAGAGCTTTTTCATTATTTTTTTCATAATAGCGATAAAAAACACCAAGATTTAAATAAGCGCCTGCAAAATCAGGATCTACTTCTATTACAGCCAAATATTCGTTTTTGGCATTTTCATGCATTCCTTTCATTGAATAAATATTTGCAAGATTAAACCTTGCCAAAGTGTGATCCGGATCCAATTCAACAGTTTTTTTGAATTGTTCAAAGGCCATATCATGATTTTCTTCAAGACCGTAAGCAACTCCAAGCCGAAAATTCAAATCCGGATTATCAGGGTCATTTTCAATTCTTTTAATTAAAGCATCTGTTGATTCCAAGCTTGCATCTTGTCTACCCGGAAACCTTTTTGATTTTATTCTTGTCAATGCATTTTCTGCGGCAGTAAATCCGGGGTTTATTCTTAATTCTCTTTCATAATAAGTTCCGGCCTTGGAAAAATTTTCTTTTTTTTCATAAATTCCACCTACATGATAGTTCGCAAGCCTGTAGTTGGGATTAATTTTTAAGGTTTTTTTATATTTTTTAAGAGCATCATCTTCTCTTCCGATTTTATGGTAGAGCATTGCTAAATTATAGTTGGTATGGGCAAAATCCGGCCTTATTTTAAGCGAGCTTAAATATGCTTCTTCTGCAATTAGGTAGTTTTCTAAATTATAATTTGCAAGACCCATATTATTGTAGGCACTATAGTTTCTTGGATTTACTTCAACTGCTTTTTTATATTGGTATAGTGCCTGATCTATTAATCCTTTATTTGCCAAAAAGATACCTCTACTTGCATATCCCCAAGAAAAATTTGCAGGGTTTTTTAGGGTTAAGGTGTCGGGATTATATTCTTTCTCCTCCAGGTTAATTGCAAAACGGCTTATAATATCCATGTTATCAGGCTTTGCTTTGATAAAAATTACTGCAACTTCGTCAAAATAAACAAGAATCCAATGAGGATCGCTATAAAGAGCCCTTGAGAGCAAATGAGTATCTTCCGTAAAGTGGGTAAGGATAAAATAGTTGATATCATACCTGTCAATCACATCATTAATCGGCACTGATCCATTGATTATTTGAAGATAATAACTATACCACTCTTTAGTCCAGGTATGATTATCGATAAATGTTTTTCTTTCCGGAAAGAGCTTCCAGTGCAAAAAGCCACCCAGAGAAAAGTTATTAAACATATTTCCAGAGATATTGCTTTGCTTTATAAAATTAGCTGCATTGTGTGGATAGGTAATTTCCGAAACTCCGAAACCAAACCTTCTTAAAAGTTGTTCCTGATAATAAAAACGATTGGTTACTGTCTGATAAGTCATCCAATTGGTGTAAATAATAAAAATTATCATTATTAATAGTAAAGCGTTTTTATAAAAGACAGGCCAAAGTTTTTTATTTTCAGTCTTATTTTTGATAAATAAAAAAATATTATCCAAGTAAGCGGGCAAAATTAAGGCTGCAAAAACCGCAAATAAGGCAATATTTCTTATGGAGGTAATTGCCAGATAAAGAAATCCTATCAATAAAAATAAGTCTCTTAGCTTGATTTTTTTAAAATTGAAAGCGGTTATGAGTAGGGTGGCTGAAAATAAAATTTTAAAAACTTTTACTGTAAGATATTCAAAATTGGTTGGTTGAAAAGTTGGCATAAACTCTTTAATGTTTCTTAAAATAGGTCCGTAGCCGATTAAAAAACTAAAAACTCCGATAAAAGAATGGTAACCATAGGGATTAATAAAACTTACCAAAACCAAAATTAAAAATAGGATTGCTATTTTTTTTGTATTTTTATCAAAAACAGATACTTGTTTTTTAAGGTAAATAATTTGCCATAGTTTTTCTAAAATATTTGGTGCCAAAAAAGATAAAATTATAAAAAAGGCAATAGGAAAAGAGCCGTGGATATTGGCCCAGGATATTTGGATTAATATTAAGCCAGCCAATAGATAATTTTTATTGTTATTTTGATAGTTTTTTAAAACAATAAAAAACAATACTGCCAAGAGTATTGCCAAAAGGTCTGCTCTTAACATAAATCTTTCCATTGCAACCAAAACCGAGGCTAAAAGAATGACTGAGGAGGATGTTAAGCTTGCGCCGGATTGAATGTTATAGATAAAAATTATAAGAAACAAAGAAATTATAATTAAACTTTGCGTTAAAACAAGACCATCCCAGCCGGCAATGTAGTATATTGTAAAAGCTAAAAAATGAAAAAGCCACTGTACCATAAACATCGGCTGGCAATCTTCTTTTGTATAATTAAAAGGGCAATCTCTTACAATCCCGCTTTCAAATATTAACCTTCCGCTTGCCAGTTTATGCATTGTGTCAAAATCAACTATCTTAAAAACAGAAAGAGCAACTATTAAGATAAATACGGAAATAGCCAGAAAAAAGGCAGCGTAGCTTATTAAATTAAAGTTTTTTATCATTTTTTATATTTTATAATTAAACGAGGTAGGGTAGGTGGGCTTTTTAAAGCCTAGAGGGTTTATTTAAAAAAATTAAAAATATATTTTAATAAAAAATAAGCCGGCTTAATTACAGACCAGCGGTTTTTTAGAATATAAAAATTAGACTTTTTTGTCCTACTTTTGATAGGTAGGACAAAAATTAATATTTTAATTTTTATTTATTCGGGCTGCCCGGAATTGAACCGGGTTCTTACCCACCCCAAGGGTAAATACTACCATTGTACTACAGCCCGCAAGCTTGTTTTAATAAAAAATATTTCAAATATTAATTATTTTTTTTACCAAGTGCTTTAATGCATTTGGCACAAGCTTTGACTCTTTCTTTTGAGCAAGGCAATTTTACCCATTGCAAATTGGGATATTTCCTTTTTTTAACAGTTGGATTATATTGTCCCCTAAGCTTCTTACGGCTCCAAACCATCATTGACTTTTTTTCGCAAATTGCGCATTCTTTTGCCATATTTTCTTTTGGTGTTTGCCTTTATACGATTAAGCTTCGATTTCGGGCAAAAATAGATATGCTTTTATTCTAAGCTTTTTTTTAATTTTTGCAAGCTGTTTTTGTTAGGTGTAATAAAAATTATTGCAATATTTTAATTTATTGTGTATTGTGTTAACATATTAAATATGTTTTTTATAAGAAATTTTATTAAATTTTC
>PWRH01000022.1 GCA_003556525.1 Candidatus Nealsoniibacteriota bacterium | reverse complement strand
TCTTTTTCTTCTTTGTAATAATCTTTATGAAAACATCCTTCAATTAAATCCGAGCTTGATTTGATTTTTTTTCCGCCGACTCCGTAAATAATACTGCAACCCATTAGCTTACATACTTCAAATTCTTCTTTAGGTAAGTTATCCGGAGTGGTATTTCCCCCTTTAACAAATACATCAGGCCCATATAACTTTAATGATTCGGCTGCAGTAATATCGCTATCGATGTTTTTAACAACTTTTGCCACGCCAACAATACTTTCCAATATTTCTTTTCTTTCTTCATAGGGCATAAGAACATACCCTTTTTTCTTCTTAAGCTGATCGTCCGGAGATAAAATTATAATCAGCTTGTCCCCTAATCTTTTTGCCGCTTTGATATGCCTTATGTGCCCTGCATGCAAGGGATCAAATCCTCCACTTATTGCAACAATTCTCACTTTTTTCATCTTTCAATTCTCCTTTCCTGATTTTTTTAAAAAGAGCCATTTTATTTTAATTTTTTAAATCAAATATGTCAATAATAATAAAAAAATGGCATCGACTGTGTTTGGTCAATGCCCTTTATCGTTCTGTTGTTTTGACGGTTTTTTCGTCTAGTAACCGTCCGCTTTCGGTCCAAAGACTGAAAGTATACTCAGTCCCGGGACTGAGGTTTCCCAATATCATTCCTCCTTTCTTACGACTTGAATCCCCCCTTATCGTTACTATTTTCTCACCTTCTTTATATATTTCTATATTTCCGGGAGTATCTACTGTTGCCCATGATATTTTGATATTTTGTGCATTTGGCTCTAATAGAAGATACCCTGAAGATGAGTCGATAAAACTGGTTATAATTAGTGCTAAAATAATAACGGAAATAAATAAAACAGTTTTTCCCAAGGACATTTTTTATCCCTCCTTTCTGTTTATTATTTTATTATAAACTATTTATTTAATTTGTCAATTGTAAAAATTACTTTAACTCTTAAGAGGCTTATACTCTTTTCTTTCCTTATATTCTTTTTGTTTTCCCAAATTCCATTGCTGAACAGGTCTTAAATATCCCACAACTCTTGAATAAACTTCGCAAGCCTGATAGTTTTTTAATGACTTGTCTTTATCAAAACACTCCCTACACTTAAAAATTTTTATTTTTTCCTGCTCCAGATCATAAACCAATTGAAGCCCGTTTAAAAGATTGCCGTCTTTGTCTGACTTTATTTCTTTTTTGCAGTCATGGCAATTTGATTTTGGATTATTTTTTGATTTTAGCATGTTTGATTTTTTTATTTTTATTGCAGTTTAATTCGACCGTTATTGCATTATAGACTATTTTCAGTTTTTTCGTCAATTAAGCCATTAAGTATTTTTTTAATAACATCAATACTCTCGGAGTCGAACATTGAAATCAAAGCAATTTCTTTGTTTATTTTCTTAAACTTTTCCGATATTTTTTGAATTGAATTAAAGTCAACCAAGTCTTTTTTTGTTATAAAAATATATTCAGGCTTTGTTAGAAAACTTTTATTATATTTTAGAAGTTCATTACGTACGATTTTATAGTCTGAAACAGGGTCTGTTGAGTCCGAAGATATAAGATGAAAAATTACTTTAGTGTATTCTATATATTTTAAAAATTTAACACCGAGCCCTTTGCCGGAAGAAGCGCCTTTAATTAAACCGGGAATATCAGCCAATATTAAGTCGTAATATGCGCCCAAGTTCGGTTCCAGTGTGGTAAAGGGATAGTTTGCAACCTTGCTTTTTGTGTTGGTTAAATTGTTGAGCAGGCTTGATTTTCCGACATTTGGCAAACCGATAAAGCCGACATCCGCAATTAATTTTAAATTAAGGTGAAATTCCGAATAACGTCCCGGTTTTCCGTGCTCAAACTTTTTTGGAGAGGTGTTTTTAGAAGACCTAAATCTAAAATTACCTCTTCCTCCGATTCCACCCTGAGCAACCATAATTTTTTCACCTATTTTTTTAATTTCGAACTTTTCGTTCGTTTTTAGGTTTGAAACCATGGTTCCCACCGGTATTTTTAAAAAAAGATCTTCTCCGTCTTGGCCGTCACAAAATTGAGCTCGGCCGTCTTTTCCGTTTTCAGCCTTAAATTCTTTTTTGTAAGAAAGTTTATGAAGAGCATTTAGATTGGATACGCCTTCAAAATAAACATTACCTCCCCGGCCTCCACTGCCTCCGCTAGGGCCCAAAGACATCATGTTTTTATTAAAAGCAACCGCACCCTTACCTCCTGCTCCTGCCACTACCCTAATTTTTAAATCATTGACAAGCATGAACTATTTTTTTTAAGAGATTTTCTTTGCCTTGCTTGGTTTTTGCCGAATAAGCCAAAACAGGAATATCCGGCACATCGTTTTTAATCGATTCAATTTGTTTTTCCAAATCATTTTTTTTTAATTTATCAATTTTATTTGCCACTATAATAATTTTATGGTTGTTTTCTCTAAGAGCTTCTATCATTTCGTAATCAAGCGCGGTTAGCCCCACTTTGGCGTCAATAATCAAAAAAACCGCTCTTGGCTTAACTTCTGAGTTTTTAATATACCAAAAAATTCTTTTAATCATTTTATTTCTTTCTTTTATTGAGCGCTTGGCATAACCGTAGCCGGGAAAATCAGCAAAATAAAAAGCGTTATTGATACGAAAAAAATTAGCCTCCCTTGTTTTGCCGGGAGTTTTGCTTGTTTTAACAAGATTTTTTTTGTTGACTAAAGAATTGATTACGCTTGATTTTCCGGCATTTGAACGGCCGAAAAAAGAAACATGGGGCAGGTTGTCTTTTAAGCTGTAATCATCACCAACAACACCTTTAACAAATTCAGCTTTTTTTATCTCTATATCCATATTTTTTACAAATCGTTGTTTTTTGATTTTTTTGGCGGTAGTGGAAAAAAGACACTTACCTTTTCTTTGTATTCTTTAAATTCAGGGTGTTCGTTCATTTTTTTCTCAAGCATGGGTATGCCGGAAATTTTGGTTATTAAAACAGTAATGGTCAGCGGCCCGATAATTGTCCAAAAACCATATGGAACAGAAAGTGCAATTAGCCAAATTCCCCACCACTGAACCGTTTCTCCAAAATAATTCGGGTGGCGCGTATATTGCCACAAACCTTCTTTCATAAGCTTACCTTTATTGGCCGGATTTTTAATAAACTTTATAAGCTGAGCATCGCCTACTGTTTCAAAATAAAACCCTATGAGCCACAACCAAACACCTAAAACATCCAAGAAATTAATCGGTAGGCCGGCTTTTTTATTGATTAACAAAACCGGTGAGACAATAACAAATAAAAGCATTCCTTGAAGAATATAGATTTGAAAGTATGAACGCAGATAAAACAATTTTCCCCATGATTTTCGCCATTCATTATAGCGATAATCTTCGGGCTTTCCTTTATTTCGGTTGTAAATATGAATTGCCAACCTCAATCCCCAAATAGTAACCAAAGCATTGGCTATAAGTGGCCGAGTTCCCGATTCATCTGAAATTAAAAAAGCAACCCAAGCCAGTATAATGAATCCCAGACCCCAGGCTATGTCGGCAAGATCGTTTCTTTTTTTAATTAAAGAAACCAAAAACCAAACCGTCATATAAAGTATTAAAACCGTAATTAATATGAAAAAATAATTTATCATAAGCCGATTTTTATTGCGATAAAGTAGCTTATCAGTGAAACCGAAGCACCAAGCAAT
>PWRH01000034.1 GCA_003556525.1 Candidatus Nealsoniibacteriota bacterium | reverse complement strand
TTTTTTTTCTTGATTTCAGGTTCTGTTTTTCTTTTACTTTTTTCCTCAGTGCCTTTTTAGGCTCGTGCTTATAATTGTACTTGTACTTGGGATAATAATTTCTTCTGTAGTTGTAGTTATTGCTGTTTTTACAAAATTGGCAATTTCTATTGTATCTGAAAAACCAAGCGAAGAATCAAAAGAATTGAGCTGCCATCCTTCAAAAACAAAATTAAATTTGCAAGTTTTGCCTTCCAGTCCTCCCGAACACTCTTTCGGCAAAGAAAGCTTAAACTGCCAAGTATCTATGCCGGGCGGTGTTTTAAGTTCAAGTGGATCAAATGTAAAGTCCATTAAACTGCCTTCATAATTTATTTTTGTTTTTCCTTCAATCTTTGCTTTAAGCTGTAAAGCTTCACATAATTCACTATCACCCGAAACTTTTTCTGTTCTGGCATTATACTGAAAAGGCAAGCTACCTTCATTGATAATTTGAATAACTCTTGTTAATTTGTCGCCCGGCTTCATATTTTCAGCTTTTGCTTTTGGAACAAAATTATCCGGCCCGGAATGCCAAGACCAAGATAACGTTAAAGTGCCGGCAGCAAAAACATTCTCCAAAGAAGTTTCTTTATCCGAAAAATAAGCAGAAGTTTTTATAATATTTAAACTGGTCCAACCCAAAAAAACAACTAAAAATAAACAAGCGGTTTTTAACATCCCTGCTTTTAGGGAGTTTTTTAATAAAAAAGTTCTTTTTTCAAATGATTTTTCCGGCTTAACTGTTTTTACTTTCTTAGCTTTTAAAGTTTTTTTTATTTTTAAGGGTTTTTTTATTTCCGAAAAAGACCTTATTTCCAAAGGTTTTTCAACTTTAATTCTTTCCGGCGAAATAATGTCAAAAAATATCTTTCTTTTCTTTACTAATGGAATAATGTCGTGCATTATTTTACTCATTTTTATTTTTCTTCTTTTTTATTTCTCTAAAAATGTTTTTGCCTTGATCGAAAATAATAATGCTTGCAGGAATAAAGAGAAGCAAGGCAAAACCAATCGGTTTTTTAACAAAATTAACCAAATATCCGGCATAAGGAACGGAAAAAAACACTTTGCCAATAATGTTGTCTTCAAAAACGTTTCTTTGGTCGGGTGCATTATTGGCATCGCCTTTGGTAGTATAAACCAATTCTCCGTCAACCGATTTTTTATCATAAATTCTATGCGTGGTCGGCATTTGCCCTTCTCCGAAAGCAAAGGTTATTATGTCCCCCTTTTTATATTCTAACGAAGGATTAACAACTACCAGACTTCCTGCCTTTATTGCCGGCTCCATAGAGCCGGACTGAACCAAAAGCAACTGATAACTGCCAATTGAAGGAATCCCGGCAATAACTATTAAAATAATAATAAAAAATAAAACAACTATTAGTGATATTTGCACTGTTTTTGCCCCCATACCAAATAAGCCGGTATAAAGTAATCAAGCTTATTTGGTATAAGGGAAAACTCCCTTATACCTTTGTCTTTTTTTTAAAAAAAGATAAAAAATTGAAAATTTCTGGCTAAAATTATATGCACCAACCCAGCTCGCTACATACATGACCTGCATTTTCCCAGCCGTCATACTGCACGCCTTTAATTTCTAAATCAGCTGTAAGTTCTGCTCCTTGGTATTCATTACCTGCTTCAAACGTCATTTTAACCTCAACTTTATAAACAGCTACATACCCGGGCTTGAGTGGCCAATTTGGGTCATCTTCAAACGCTGCGCTTACATTATGTAGCCAGTTGTCTCTAATATCTCTTATAGTATACTCTGCTTCAAAAGGAATAAGCACGTTATCAGAAGATCCATAAAGGTCTCCTTCTAACTGACGATTATCATAGTCGGTTGGCCTAAGCGTTACTTGTACTATAAGTTCATCAATAAAACCAGCCGGACTTCTTTCAACATTATCAGCGGTAAACCCGAAAATAATATCCCTATCACCGGTATTTTTTATTTCAATATATGCTGTCTCAACTTCTCCGGGAAACATATTTTCTGCCTTGAAAAAACGTTTATTAGCTCCTACAGAGCTTTCTTCATTATTTGTTCCGTCAAGAGCAATTGTAAGATAGCCGGCAGTAAAAATATTTCCTTCACTTGTTGCAGTATCTGTAAAATAAGCCCAAGTTCCACTAATTACCATAGCTCCAACCACGCCAATAATAGCCAAACTAAAAATTATTTTTTTCATATTTTTAATAGTTTAATTGTTTATAATTCACTTCTCGACCTTTTTAGTTTTCTTATGTGTTTACTAAAAAAATAAACTTAATCGAATAAATAAGCTCTATTTTAATAAAGCTTTACTGGCCAAACGTCACTTCTACGGTATCTTGCGCCAAATCAAAAATATTGTTGGTAAAGCCATCGTCAGATACCTTAATTGTTGCTGTAAAGTCTGTTGTTATAGTGCCGCCTCCTTCCAGTTCAGTAATTTCAACTGTTATAATCTTTCCTTGATCTTGTTCTTCAAGATAACGATTATTAAGCTTATTTCTACCAACAGGACCAAGCGCCTTATTAAATAAACCTCTTTCAGATTCATCGGCTGGCCCGTTCAGCCAAATTTCTGTTGTGTCTTCGCTAAGAATAAATTCACCAATACTAACCGGACTGTCAGGATAACCTCCGGTAAAATACAGTTTCATTTTTGTACCTTCCGGTATAACTTCGCTTGACTCAATCCAGACATCCAATGTCCAATCATCGCTAAAATATGTTGAGTTTTTGCTGTATATAGTGGTTGCCTGTATTCCTTGGCCACCATCTAGCTCATTCAATATTAATGATTCTACAGCACTATTTAAAAGACCTCCCTCCTGAACTCCGTCAAAAATTAAATCAAATGTAATTTCCTTGTTTTGGAGGTGGCTTTGATTTTCTCCGGTAGTTGGGAAACTAAACTCCAGTGTCCATATTTTTCCTTCGTTTTTTGCGGCTATTTGCTCAAGAACCAATTCATTATTTCCCCACTCTTCCAAAGTTAAAGCGCTTGTTTCCGCCTCTCCCTCTTCGTTGAAAAACTGAAGAGTAATAACTCCTTGTAACCAGCCATCATCTTCGTCTATTACTGACTTAGGTATAATATTTAATGCAATGTCTTGATTGCTTTCATTTCTAAGTTGAATATCATAAGATTCGCTCCATCCGGGATATAAACTCTCCCAATTTACCCCAGTAATAATATTCGCCCATCCCTGCCCGGAACCAATCAATCTAATTTCCAAATCAGCATTTCCTGTAGCAAAAACATTTCCTTCAACTTTAGCTTGGTCAATAAAAAAAGCAAAAGTTATTCCTGTAGTAATTCCGGCAACTAAAATCACAAGTGCCAAGTTTTTAATTATTTTCTTGTTCATAATTTTTTCACCCAATCTTTTAAAGCCTATTTAATGCATAAGCTCTAAAAAGAAAAGGGTAGGTTAATAATTATTAAGGTTTCGACCTTTGTTTATATTTTAATGGTTTTCCTTCCTAAACCATTTTTTTCTAAATCTTTCGACTTTTAAAAAATAAAAAACGAAGCTTAAGCTCCGCTATATTTAAAAAACACTATATTCTTTTAAAAACCCCTTAAAAAGAGAACAGCTGTGTTTATATTTTTTAAACTTTTCCCTGTTAAAAGGCATTAAATTATTACTTAATTCCTTCTTTTAAGCGATTAACCTTAATTGTTGTGTTTTCAATATAGTTTAACACTATAAAATGTCAAACAATCTT
>PWRH01000025.1 GCA_003556525.1 Candidatus Nealsoniibacteriota bacterium | reverse complement strand
ATCAATATTTATTAATGAATAAACTCCTACAATTAGCACCAGTAGAAAAATAACTGCAAAAATAAGTAATATTTTTTTATTCATGATTTTATTTAATTTATTTTTTATTTTCTCCGACCTTTTTTAAAAAACCTTTATCCGGCATCCAGCCAACTTTTTCAAAAACTTTTTTTGCTTCATTTTTTAAAACACCTTTAACAACCTCGGGAGGGTCTGAAAAAATCGGTTTAAACTTAAGAATTTTTTTGTCTTTCAAGATATTCCACCTGGAAAATCCCCCCATATAGGGCGATTCAAGGCTAAAAACAACCTTTTTAAATTTTAATTCCCTAATCATAAAAGAACACATTGGGCAGGGCTCGCAATTTGAGTAAATTACACAGTCCGAAAGATCATTTGTTTTAAGAATTTTTTGCGCTTTTCTCATTGCTACAATTTCAGCATGCTGAGTTACGTCATTGTTTTTTATTTTGTTTTTTGCTTCAGCAATAATTTTTTCTTTTTTAGTAATAACACTACCAAACGGATTATCACCTTTTTTTAGCGCACTTTCCGAGAGATCAATACATCTTTTTATAAACTTTTTATCTTGGTTTTTCATATTTAAAATATTTTTTTTATTTTAACTTATTGGTCCAAAAATAAAACCCCTATGATTTTAAATATTTTATTTTTTCTCTTTTATTTAATTTTTCAATCGAGTACCTTAGCATTGTTCTGGGCATTTTATTGCTATAAATTTCAAGAAAATCAATTAAAGCTTTTTTATCGCGTTTTCCCACTTCTCTAAGCATCCAGCCGGTTGCCTTGTGTATCAGGTCATGCTTATCTTTTAAAAAAATTTTTGCAATTTGAAAAGTTTCGTTAAATTCATTTTTTCTAATAAAAGCAAAGGTGGAAATTATGGCCATTCTTCTTTCCCAGAGATTATCGGAATAAACCAGTTTTTTCAATATTTTTTTGTTTTTATTGTTTTTTAAAAAAAAGTCGCCCAAAATATAGGGCGCAGATATATCTACTAAATCCCAATTATTAATATGTTTTAAGTTATTTAAATATATTTTAACAATTTTATTTTTTATTTTTTCATTTTCTTCTTTTCTATATTTTTCAATTAAAATAATTAAAGCGGAAAATCTGCACTCATGTATTTTATCTTTTAGAAGTTTATTAATTTCAGGCAAGGGTATTTCTTTATAATTTTTAATTATTTTGCGTTGTTTTAAAACCGTTACGCCAAAAAAAACATCTCCATGACCGTATTCGCCTTTTTTGGTTTTAAAAAATTTTTTTAAAATTTTTGCTTTATTTAGGTCAGCGGATTTTTTTAATTCTTTTTTAAGAAGCTTAGCGTTCATTTTATTGAAAAATTTAAAAAATAATATAATATTGAATTAGATCTTTTAAAAGGGAGGAATTAAAAATGTCCAGGTCCGGCTTGTTTAATTCTAGCAATTTTCCAAAAAATATTGAATATTTAAAAAGAGACGAAATAAACACAAAAGAAATTGTTCGGATTTATTTAAACGAGATAGGTCTTGTCCCTTTGCTTTCCCAAAAAGAAGAAATTAGTCTTTTTAAACTTGTTGAACAAGGTGATGAGGGAGCTAAAATTAAGCTGACTGAAGCTAACCTAAGGCTGGTAGTAAGCATTGCCAAGAAATATGAAAATGAATCGATTGATTTTTTGGACTTAATTCAAGAGGGAAACATAGGTTTACTTAGGGCAATAGACAAATTTGACTGGCGTAGGGGGCATAAGTTTTCAACTTATGCCACTTGGTGGATTAGGCAGTCCATATCCCGTTCAATGGGAAGATGTTCCAGAATTATTCAAGTTTCCATAGGCGACGAAATGTTGTTGAGAAAATACTATAAAACCGAAAGTTTTCTTTTGCAAAAATTAGGCCGTAGTCCCTCAATAAAAGAGGTGGCTCAAGAAATGAACATTGGCTTATCGAAAATTGAAAGAGTTATACGAACAACACAAAAGCAACTTTTTTTGGAGTCTCTTACGGAAAACAAAAGTGAAAGCAGTTTTGACGAAATTATTGAAGACAAAAAAGCACTAAGTCCGGAAAAGGTTATTCTCGACTATTCATTAAAAAATGATATTAAAAAAATTATTTCCAAGCTTAAGCCAAGAGAGCAGGAAATAATTATTATGCGCTTTGGTTTGGACGGAAAAACTCCTTCTACTTTGGAAAAAATAGGTAAAAAGTTAAATCTTACCAGAGAAAGAATCCGCCAAATCGAATCAGTAGTATTGGAAAAACTGCAAGCACAAAAAGAAGTTCAGGGCCTTAAAAGCTACCTCCGAGAATAAAGCCCCTGTAGGATTGAAGCAGGGGCTTTTTGTTTGACACATTGGACTGCCTTATATATAATTTTATAAGCTTGATCTTTTAAAATAAAAAAGGAGAGATTCTAATGAAGAACAAAGGCAGTATTTTTTTAAAAGTTGCAGCTGTTATTTCTGTTTTTGCCTCCAGCTCAATACTTGTATTAATAATATTGATAATGCTCGGGATAGTTTCACAGTAAAATGAGAATTATTTATTGCGTTGATTTATTTAGGGATTATATTTTTAAAAAGGAGGTGTTTTTTATGGTCGAGAATTTTGGTTTTGAAATCGAATCGGTAAATCTTTCAAATCTTATTAGAAAATCAAAAAAACTTAAGTCATTACCCGAAACAATAACCGATGCCGGAATTTATCTTTCAGACTTTAAAAAACTGCAAAAAATTATAGAAAAAAGAATCTCGGAAATACTTTTTAAAAAAAATCTTATTGCCTCGGATTATTTTCTTTGTTCAATCTATATTGCCAATTTAATATCGGAAACCGTAAAAAATCCTCCAAAAAGCTGGTATTCCATTGACTATATTTTTGAAATTAAAGACGAGGATGATTATTTGCCATGGAAGAGAGCCGGAGATGTTTGCTTTCTTATTTGTAGCGTTTTTGTCGGCAGATCAAACAGAAGAATAATGAGAACTGACGATTATGTTGCCATGGGAAGGAGTTTTTATTCAAATTATTACAGAAAAGGAAATAAAGAAATCGGCTACATGATGAGCAATAAATATATGCCAATGATGCATATAACAAGAGAAGCACTTAAAAAGCCCTTTTAAATAAAAGGGCTTTTCTTTAATTTAATTTTATTTTTTAATATTCTTCGCACTTTAGTTCATAGTATGATTTTGGATGGTCGCATGAAGGGCATATTTCAGGCGGTTCGTTTTGTAGAAAATGATAACCGCATTCCCGGCAAACCCACCAAACCTTGTCTTCTTTTTTAAACAAGGTTCCTTCTTTTAACTGTTTTAAAATTTTAGTGTATCTTTCTTCGTGATGTTCTTCAGCTTTGGCAATGGCCTCAAGCCTTTGGGCTATTTCCGGATAACCTTCTTCCAGTGCTGTTTGTGCAAACTCAGGATACATTTTTGTATGTTCATAATTTTCTCCACTAACAGCTGATTCCTGATTTTCAATTGTATTTCCAAATACTAAAGGAGCCTCTGCTTCAACCTTAATTTCGTTTAAATCTTGTTCTTTTATTTGATTGATCATTCTTAAAAGCCATTTGGCATGCTGTTTTTCCTGCTCTGCGGTTATGTTAAAAGTTTCCGCTATTTTTTCATAGCCTTCTTTTTTTGCAACACTGGCATAAAAGCTATAACGGTTTCTTGCTTGGCTTTCGCCAATAAATGCTTTTGTAAGATTTTGAATAGTTTGGTTCATATTTTTTTAATAATTATATTTTTATAATGTTATTTTTTTATAGT
>PWRH01000033.1 GCA_003556525.1 Candidatus Nealsoniibacteriota bacterium | reverse complement strand
CTTCTTTGGGCTTGGGCAGCCATTAGTTTCGCGTTTGCCATTATTTTGGGGGGAGGATTTTCCGGTTTAGGTCAGGATTTTACCTTAAGACTTATATTGGCTTGTTTAACAGTAGGAATTGCTTTTATATTTCACGAACTGGCCCACAAGTTTGTTGCTCAAAAATACGGATATTGGTCTGAGTTTAGAAGATTTGATTCAGGGTTGGTTTTGGCTGTTTTAATGAGTTTTGTAGGTTTCATAATAGCAATGCCCGGTGCTGTGATGATTTCAGGCGTGGTTGATAAAGAAAGAAACGGGAAAATATCAATAGCCGGACCATTGGCTAATTTGATTTTGGCTCTGGTCTTTTTTTTGCTTGGAATAGCTTTTAATATTTTTGGTTTGACCGGACCCTTTTTGGGCCTTATGATTTCTTATGGAATTGCAATAAACGCATGGCTGGCTTTGTTTAACATGATACCTTTTTACCCTTTGGATGGCTCAAAAGTAATCAGCTGGTCTTTTCCCGCTTGGTTAAGTGTTGTTTTGATCGCTTTATTTATTTTATTTATTTTTTAATTATTAATTTTAAACAGCTCTTGTAATTTAAAATAAATTATGATAAATTAATATTTGTATTTATTAATATTGTTATTATTATGTGTCCAACAATAAACCACCGAGCCTCTGAAAGAGGTGAAGGTCGAAAAGAAAATTTATTTTCTTTGAGGATGTATTGACTTCCCATTAAGTAAAAAAGAAAATTATCAACTATTATGTGTCCAACAATAAACCAACTAACAAAAAAAGGAAGAAAGAAAACCGAAAAGCGAACCAAAGGACCTGCTTTGTCTTTTGGTTTCAATGTTTTAAAAAATCGGCCGAAAAAATATCCTTCTTCTTATAAGAGGGGAGTTTGCTTGAAAGTTTTTACCGTAACTCCGAAAAAACCGAATTCAGCCCTAAGAAAAGTTGCCAGGGTAAGACTAACAAACGGCATGGAAGTTACCGCTTATATTCCGGGTATTGGCCACAACCTTCAGGAACATTCGGTTGTTTTACTTCGCGGAGGCAGGGTAAAGGATTTGCCGGGAGTAAGATATCATGTTGTTAGAGGAGTGCTTGATACTTCCGGAGTAGAGGGCAGAAAGCAAAAAAGAAGTAAGTACGGAGCTAAAAAAAGCAAGTAAAGATTATTTGAAATGGCAAGAAAAAAGAAAAAAAATAAAAATGTAATTTTGCCGGACCCTGTTTACAACAGCATTGTTGTTTCTAAGCTTATTAATAAAATAATGAGCCGGGGTAAAAAAACGGTTGCTAAAAAAATTGTTTACGGTGCTTTTGATATTATAAAAGAAAAAACAAAAAAAGAGCCGATGGAGGTTTTTGAAAAGGCGATTGAAAATACTTCTCCTTTACTTGAAATAAAAGCCAAAAGAGTCGGCGGAGCAACTTATCAGGTTCCCAGAGAGGTTAAAAAAGACAGAATGCTTACCTTGTCTATGCGTTGGATTATTGAAGCAGCCAGATCGAAAAAAGGAAAGCCAATGCAGGAAAAATTGGCAGAAGAATTAATTTTAGCTTCTAAAAACGAAGGTTCAGCTGTTAAAAAGAAAGAAAACACTCATCGTATGGCAGAAGCAAACAGGGCTTTTGCTCATTTTGCGTGGTAGGGTTTATTGATTTATAATTTTATGGCTAGAACTTATCCAATTGAAAAATATAGAGATATCGGCATTATTGCTCATATTGATGCCGGAAAAACAACCTTTAGCGAAAGGGTTCTTTTCTATACCGGAATTTCCCATAAAGTTGGGGAGGTTCATGACGGTAAAGCTGTTATGGATTGGATGGAACAGGAAAGGGAAAGAGGTATTACCATTACTTCTGCCGCAACCACTTGTTTTTGGACTGTTAATGACGAAGAGTATCGGATTAACATTATTGATACTCCCGGACATATTGATTTTACAGTTGAGGTTCAAAGGTCCTTAAGGGTTTTGGACGGAGCAGTGGTTGTTTTTGACGGAGTGGCCGGAGTAGAGCCTCAGTCTGAGACTGTTTGGCGCCAAGCCGATAAATTTAATGTTCCGAGAATTTGTTTTATAAACAAACTCGACAGAATGGGTGCTTCGTTTGAAAAAAGCCTGGAATCAATTTGGCAAAAATTATCACCCTCAGCTCTTGCTGTTACTTTGCCGATTGGCGAAGAGTCAAACTTTAGGGGGGTGATTGATTTACTTGAAATGAAGGCTGTTATTTTTGAAGGAGACTTTGGTCAAATAATTAAAAAAGAAGAGGTTCCAGAGAGTATGCTTGAGCAAGCAAAAGAATGGAGGGCGAAGATGGTTGAAAAAATAGCCGGAGAAGATGAGGTGTTATTGGAAAAATATTTGGCCGGAGAAGAAATTTCAATAGAGGAATTAAGAGCAAGCTTAAGAAAATCAACAATTGAAGGCAAGCTTATTCCGGTTTTTTGCGGATCTGCTTTGAAAAACAAAGGTATTCAAGTAATGCTTGATGCAATTATTTTTTATCTACCAAACCCGACAGATCTTCCTCCTGTTGAAGGTGTAGATCCAAAAACCGAAGAAACAATTAAAAGAGAACCTTCTGATAGTGAATCTTTTTGCGCTCTTGCTTTTAAAGTTGCCAATGATCCTTATGTTGGTACTTTAACTTATTTCAGGGTTTATTCAGGGTCTTTGAAAAAAGGTTCTTATGCCCTAAACACAACAACCGGTGAAAAAGAAAGAATTGGCAGAATTTTAAGAATGCATTCTGCAGAAAGAGAAGAAGTGGAGGAGGTGTTTGCCGGAGATATTGCCGCTACCGTAGGTTTGAAAAATACTTCAACCGGCCATACTCTTTGCGATGAGAATAATCCGATTATTCTTGAGCAAATTGTTTTCCCTGAGCCGGTTATTTCGATTAGAATTGAACCCAAGACAAAAGCGGACCAAGAGAAAATGGGTGTTTCATTAAAGAGACTGATGGACGAAGATCCCACCTTTAGGGTTAAGGGTGACTTGGAAACAGCTGAAACTATTATTTCAGGAATGGGTGAGCTTCATTTGGACATTATTGTTGACAGGTTAAGAAGGGAGTTTAAGATAGACGCCAATGTAGGCCGGCCACAGGTTGCCTACAAAGAAACAATTAAAACTTTTTCAGAAGCGGAAGGCAAGTACGTTAGGCAGTCCGGTGGCAGAGGCCAATACGGTCATGTTATGTTGAAAGTGGAACCAAAGGAAAGAGAATCCGGGTTTGAATTTATTGATGAGATTAAAGGTGGCGCTATTCCCAAAGAGTTTATTCCCGCTATTCAAAAGGGAGTAAAAGAAGCAATGGATAAAGGAGTGGTGGCTGGTTATCCAATGGTTGATTTGTCGGTCACTCTTCATGATGGATCTTTTCATGAAGTTGATTCTTCGGAAATGGCCTTTAAGATTGCTGCTTCTATGGCCTTTCAGGATGCCACAAAAAAAGCCAAGCCAATATTACTTGAACCGATTATGAAATTGGAAGTTGTTATTCCTGCTGATTTTTTCGGGGATGTTATCGGAGACCTTTCTTCGAGAAGGGGTAAAATTGGAGAAACAAAAGATAGGTTGCAAATGAAGATAATTGATGCTAAAGTGCCTTTGTCTGAAATGTTTGGTTATGCAACATCGCTTCGAAGTTTAACTGCAGGAAGAGGTACATTTACCATGGAGTTTGATAGATACGAGGAAGTTCCTTCAAACATTAGTCAGCAAATTATAGAGGGGAGAAAAACGTAGTTGATAGTTAAGGCTTTGTCGAAGAACTAAAGTTCTTCTTTACCTTCACCTTTGTTGCACAAAGGTT
>PWRH01000103.1 GCA_003556525.1 Candidatus Nealsoniibacteriota bacterium | reverse complement strand
TTTTCTGACGGAAAATTGGCCCCAATGGACTACAAGTCAACAGGCAGTAAGGTAGCCAATGTTTACGACAGATTTCAGTTACAAATGGATATTTACACCTTTTTATTGGAAAAAAACAATTATCAAACCGTTAGAAAGGGCTGTTTGGCTTTCTATATTGTAGACAAAGAAAGCGGCTTTATCGACAGATTGCCCTTTAAGAAAGAAATTCATGTTATTGATACTGACCCGTCTTATGTTAGTGGCGTTTTTAAAGAGGCGGTAAATTTATTAAGAAAAGATGCTCCATTATCCCATAATTTGGATTGTAAATACGGTCAATGGCTGGAACAGGCAGGCAATTTATGAAAAATTTTTCAATAGGTGTTTTTGACTCTGGTTTTGGCGGGCTCAATATAATGAAAGAAATTGTTTTAAAGCTGCCAAAATATAATTACATATATTTGGCTGATACGGCAAGAGCTCCTTACGGCAGTCGCTCCAAAGAAACAGTTTATAGCTTTACAAAACAAGCAGTAGAATTTCTTTTTAAACAAGACTGTCAATTGATTATTTTGGCTTGCAACACAGCTTCAGCCTTGGCACTTCGAAAAATTCAAAAAGAATATTTACCTCGATATTATCCCGGCAGGCGGGTTTTGGGAGTTATTATTCCTGTAGCAGAGGAGGCAACCGGAGATATTTTCAATAACAGAATCGGAGTTATGGCAACAGAGGCGACCGTTAGATCCGAGTCATTTGTAAAAGAATTAAAAAAAATTAACCCCAAAGCAAAGGTTTTTCAAAAAGCTTGCCCATTACTTGTGCCAATAGTGGAGGCAGGAGAAGATAAAGATGAAATTTTAAAAATCGCTCTTAAAAATTATCTTTTTTATCTTACAAAAAAGGATATTAATGCTTTGATTCTCGGATGTACTCATTACGGTTTATTGGAAAAGAATATTAAAAATTTTTTAACAAAAGATATAAAAATTTTTAATGAAGGAAAAATAGTTGCCGACAAGCTTGAAAAGTATCTTTTAAATCATCCGGAAATAGAAAAAAATCTTAAAAAAAATTCAAAAATAAAATTTTTTACGACCGACTTAACCGATAAATTTGAAAAACTGGGAAGCGGTTTTTTCGGTAAAAAAATTACACCGAAAAAAGTAATATTGGATTAACATAAATTTTTTATGCGAAATATTGATTTTTCAAAAACTTATTCTTATTCAAAAATTAGTCTTTTTGAAAAATGTCCAAAGGAGTATTATTTTAATTATCTTGACCCTGAAATATCTTTGATCAAAAAATATTTTAAGAAACAAACGGAACACCAAACCAAAGGATCCGCAGTACATGGGGCAATTACTCTTTTTCATCATTTGCCCTTGGAAAAAAGAACTTTTAAAAACTTGAAAGATTTTTTGTACAAGGCTTGGTTTGCGGAAAAAGATATTTTTAAAAAACCTCCTTTGGGAGAATTGGGCGGATTTAAAGACTTAGACCATGAAAGAAAAGTTTATGGTCAAGCTTTGGCTCTTTTAAAGAATTTCTTTGAAATGCCGGAAGAAAAGAGTTTTCATTTAAATAATAAGGAAAAGAAAATATTTTATCTACCGACAAAAAATATCAAAGAATCTTTTAAAGATTATGAGGAAATGATTAAGCCGCTTGATAGAGATGTTTTAATTTCAGGAAAGTTTGACCGGATTGACAGCTTTGAAAACGGAGATTTGGAAGTTATTGACTATAAAACCGGAAAAAATCAAAGCGATCATTTTCAACTTTATTTTTATAAGCTTTTGGCTGAAATTAATTTTAAAAAAAAGGTCAGTTCGGTCAGTTTTTATTGTCTTAACAATGGAAAGGCTGAAAAATTTAATGTTAGTAATGTTTCCAATGAAAAAATAAAAGGCCGAATATTGAAAATAATTGAAAAAATTAAAAACACAAAAAAATTTTTACCTAAAAAAAACAGAATGTGTAATTACTGTGATTTTCAAGAAATTTGTCCTTCCTATAATTCTTTAAGCGAAATTAGAGCAAATATTAAAAAGGCAAAAGAAAGTAGGGTATAGTTTCCATTGTGCGACAAGGATGTTTGATTTGAGTTTAAAACTTTGGTAAAATAAAAACATAATTTAGAAAAATGATTTATTTAATTTTACTTGCAATTTTTATTTTTGTTACACTTTTTGCCATAGCTGTCGGGTTTTTGATAAATTACCACTTCAAAAAGCTGGGAGTTGATAATGATAAAAATTCTCAAAAAATAATGAGTATTTATAAAAAGGGGGTTATGATTCTTGTTATTCTAACCGCCTTTGCCTTTTTTTTATTGGTAATTATTAAATAGCAAATGATAAAACTAAGAGAAAACGAAAAAATCTACTTAACTGTTCGGCCGCATATATTTACCTTAATTACTGACCTCTTGCCCTTTAAGTTATTTTTTAAACTGATTATTATTGGAATAATTTTAATTTTAATTTTTCTTCCTTTATGGCCCGAACAGTTAATTGAGTTTGTTCCGGATATAGCAGAGTTTAATATGAGCCTTTTTTTGGTTTTTATCGGTTTTGTTACTCTTTTGATTCTTTGGTCTGCAATTTTTATTATTATTATAGATTATTATCTTGACTGCTGGATAGTGACCAATGAAAGAACCATTCATACAGAACTGATCGGGCTTTTTAACAGAACCATCTCTGTTGTTCAACACGATCAAATTCAAGATATTTCAGTTGATATTAAGGGTATTTTTCCGGTCATGCTTAACTATGGAGATGTCCATATTCAGACAGCAGGCAAGTTTAGGGAGTTTGTTTTTAAGCAAGTGCCAAGCCCCTATAAAGTTAAAAGCGCTATTTTTGAAGCTCAAAAAGATAATAGAGAGGCTAATAATTCGAGTTAAAAAATAGATAAATATTTGTCACCTTCTTATTGTGCGACAATAAATGAATAAGTAGGGGGAAGGGTAGAGAAGAGATATTTTCAGTGAATTAAAGCTTAAGCAGGGGGAAAAATTGACTCTGCAATAGAAAGCCATTTTTCAGGCTTTATTTTTTTTACCTTATATTTTTGCATTTCTTTGTGTATTTCTATCATTTGAATAAAATCCTGTTTTTGCCATTCTTTGGTTTTTTTTCCTTTATTTTCAAAAAGAATCTTAATTGACTTAGCCCACCATTCAAAGTCATTTTTTTTATTCCCGGACAGTTTATTTTTTTCAAAATAAGGAACCACTTTATTGTTAAGGTCATCAATGCTTTGGACGGAATATCTAATTTTATTTTTTAGAACAAAATGAATTTTTCCGCAGTCAAAAGTATCTTTAATTGCTCTTAAGAGGTCTTCTTCTGTTATTTTTCCCATAATAACAAACTGGGCTTTCCAGCTGTAATAAACGGGCTTAGCCGGGCGATTGTATTTAATATCTCTTCTGAACTGTAAATCAAAACAAGAATTTTTATTTATAAATTTTTTAATATCCATATTGATTAATCTTTTAAGCTATGAAATTTTTTATGTGCCTCTCTTAGCTTTTTAGAGGTAACAGAAGCATAGATTTGGGTTGTAGCAATGTTTTTATGGCCCAAAAACTCTTGGATCATTCTTAAGTCAACACCTTGGCTTAAAAGGTCTGTGGCAAAAGAGTGGCGGATCGTATGGCAGCTGGTAAAGGTTGGAACACCCGATAAAATGCTGTATTTTTTAACAATATTTTCCATTGAGCGAATTGAAAGTCTTTTTTCTCTTGTTTTTTTTGGACCCTTGTAATTGATAAATAAGGCTTTTTCTTTGTCTTTTCTGGTTTCCAGATACTTTTTAAGCCATTTTATCGCTCTTTTTGAGAAATAGACCGGCCTGGGCCTATTGCCCTTGCCAATAATTACTATTTCCAGGGTTTCTGTTT
>PWRH01000105.1 GCA_003556525.1 Candidatus Nealsoniibacteriota bacterium | reverse complement strand
GCTGAAGAAGTTTACGACGACTTCCCGACACCTGCGGAGCAGCGGAAAAAATATAGAGAGTGTATTGAGATGATTAAAGGCGATGAATAATCGTCTTTTTTTGATGTATAAGTTACATAACAACTTATGGAGGGTTTAATAATGGGTTGTATATTATGCGGTTGCACAACAGATAATATAATTTACGACGGGGAAATAAGAATCGGCAAGCAGGGGGTGGTTGACCGTAAGGTGTTGAAGTGCTCGAACTGTGGGTTGGAAAGGTTGGACAAATTCTACGGCGCGGAAAAGTATGAGGAAGGTGAATATCACGACCATACCCGTAACCCAGAATTTGAAGTTCAGGACAAAGAGCAACGGCATTATTTTAACTATCTACCTTCCCTACGACATAAGACAGTCGTCGATGTTGGGACAGGCATGGGGAATTTTTTGGATTATGCTGGGTTTGTGGCAAAAAATGTTATAGGGGTTGAACCTGATGAAAACCTAAGGAAACATATCCCCTACCGCACATACCCATATATCGAAGACGTTCCTTCCAATATAGCAGAAATGGTTGTAAGTTTTAACGTAATAGAACACGTCGAAGACCCGGTAAAGTTTGCCGAAGAAATTAAACGTGTCCTAACCCCTTACGGCGGCCGGGCATATATAGTAACCCCAAACCTTGACTGCCTGCTTGTTGGTGTGTCAGAGGAATATAGGAAGTTCTGGAGGCGGGCGGCGCACAACTGGTATTTCTACCCACGAACCTTAGCTGACTGTATGCGTTGCGCGGGGTTAAGGGTAGAGAATGTTATACCAGTCCACCGGCGGGGGTTAAGCAACACCCTGTTATGGCTACGGGACGGTAAACCCCCCGATGACAGGCGGCTGCCGCAAATATCAAGGGGCATGGATAATGCCTGGCGCGGTTACCTTGAGGACAATATGATGTCGGAGCGGATAATGGTGGAGGTTGTAAAGGATTAATGAAGTGGGTGACCGCTTCTTATAAAATTAGCACTCCCGGACTAAAGGACGGGTAGGGCGAGGAGGATTAAAAGTAGATGACTGAGGAACAAACTGCAACTGTCGGGACTGAGGAAGAAGAAGTTAAGAACCAGCAGGGGCAAAGCGAGGAAGAAGAAGAGCAGGAAGAGGAAGTTGTGGAGATGAGCCGTGATGAATACGAAGCGGAAAAGCAGAAGGAAGCTGACCGCCGGGTTCAGCAGGCTCTAAAGAAGAGAGAGCAGGAATACAAGAAGGAACTCGAACAAAAAACCGAAGAAGCCAGGAAGGAAGCCGAGGAGCTTGCTAAACTTAGTCAGGAAGAGCGCACAAAGGTTGAAAAAGAGCGCGAGGAAATGAAGCTGTCTAAAGAGCGCGAGAAACTCGAAGGTGAACGCAAGGAGTTTGAAAATGAGAAGTTGAAACTTCAAGCTGAAAAGGAACTTTCCATGCGCGGCCTTCCCCCGGATTTCGCGCCGTATATCTACGGTGAAGATGCCGAAGATACAATGGAGCGGATAACGGTTTTCGAGGAAAAGTGGCAAGATGCCCTACAAAAAGGCATCGAGGAGAAGTTGAGGTCTAAAACCCCAAAGGTTGGGGTGGGCAAAAAGAACCAGTTTACGAGGCAACATTTGGAGAACAATATGACTCTGGATGAAATAAACGAAAGCTGGGATCAGATTAGTAGACAGATGGAAGATGGAAAATTATAAAGGAGTGAGTTAAATGAGTCTGAATAACTTTATACCGGTCTTGTGGTCAGCAAGGTTACTGAATACACTGAACAACGCGCACGTATTCGCTAACGTAGTTAACACTGATTACGAGGGTGAAATTAGTGCGCAAGGTGATCAGGTTAAAATCAATTCAATCGGTGAAGTTACTATTAGTGACTATACCAAAAATAGCAACCTGAGTGACCCGGAAGCCTTGGACGCTGTTCAAACAATTCTTGAAATTGACCAAGCAAAGAGTTTTAATTTCCAGGTAGATGATATTGATGCAGCACAACAGAAACCCAAGGTAATGGATTCCGCTATGCAGGAAGCTGGCTGGGGTCTTGCAAACGAGGCCGATAAACTGATTGCGGGTTTTTATACCAGTGCACATGCTGAAGTAGAGAAGGACAAGATTGTCGATAACGAACCTGAAAATACCTACGAGGTATTAGCAGAGGCGGCTGAGAAGCTGGACGAAAAGAATGTTCCCCGTGAAGGTCGATGGGTTGTAGTTCCCCCGTTCTTCAACGCCGGTATGGTTCTGGCCGGGTTAATGGAGACCGCTGGTTCTGCCAGTGCGGAATTTGAAAAGGCTAATGGGTATTTAACGAGGTTGCTCGGGTTTGACATCTGGGTATCCAATAACCTGACCGTTTCAGGTGGGTATACTTATGGCATGGCGGGAAGCCGCAAGGCTATCAGCTACGCAGAACAAATTCTCGACATCGAGGCATACCGCCCGGAGAAGCGCTTTGCTAATGCCGTTAAGGGTCTACATGTTTACGGCGCAAAAGTAGTATATCCTAATGCTTTGGTTGGATTGAAACTTAAGCGCGATAGCTAAGAGTAAATAACAAAAGGAGTGATTTAAGTGAGTGACATTAATTTCGTTACAATGAAACGTAATGGTATGAGTGATAACGTAGTTTCCACCGCTGCGGATTACAATCTATCCTGCAGCTCTGCGGCTAGTACAAGCGCCATTATCCCCTACGGTGTGGACGACAAGATTGGGTTCTTCACCGAATGGAAAACATCTAATACGAGTGAAACGGGTGTTCTTACTGTAAAAGCAGGAGACGAAGGGTTGGCTTTTCAGCGCGCACTTGGTGATTTAACCCTTACTTTTACTGCGACACACGCGAACAAGGTTAATAACGTTGTCGGCCCATTTGAGACAGCCAGGTTTGCGAAGTCGGCGACATCAACCGGCACTGGCTATTCAGAAGGCGACATGGTTATTAAGTTAGAATGGAATGCCTATAGTTCAGATGGTTCTACGCGCGCGGACACAGGTGATATCCACAACATTAAGTTGGTTCCCTTTAAGATGCCGACTGTATTTTAAACAAATGCCCCCGGCTCCGGTCGGGGGTTAGGAGGGGAACAATGAAGAAAAAAGTGGCGATAGTAGGTTATACCCCTACACGTAAATACGCACCATACCGCGATCCTGAATGGGAAATATGGGGAGTTAATGATCTTTTTAAATTCCAGGCAGAAAACGATGTCGTCCGGTGGGACAGATGGTTTGAGTTACACGAATATAGAAGTTGTTTAAGCAAGGAAAAACTCGACCGCTGCCGGGATGAATTTAAGAAGTGGAATATCCCTGTATATATGCAAAAGAAACACCCTGATATACCTTGTAGTGTGGAATATCCTTTGCAGGATGTTATAGACGCATACGGTGATTACTTGACTAATTCGATTAGTTATATGGTCGCCTTGGCGATATTAGAGGGTTTCGAGGAAATAGGTATTTACGGCGTAGACATGTCAACAGATTCAGAGTATGGGCATCAGCGCCCAAGTTGCGAATACTGGGTAGGTGTGGCGCGTGGTAGGGGTATAACAGTCAATATCCACCCGCAGGCCGATCTCTTAAAAGCACGGTTTTTGTATGGTTATGATTCCGGAAAGGAAAATGAGTTTTGTCAGAAGCTGAAGAGTATCCGGCAGGAAATGGGAGATAGTAAAAACCAGGCTGCAAACCAGTTAGAATATCTCAAAAAAGTGGTATGGCAATATGACGGTGCAATTACGGCAGTAAAGAGGGTGGAACGTTTGTGGAATTTGGGGGTGGAAGAGAATGAAAAAATGTAAGTGTGGATTTAAAACATGGAGTAGTCGCAGATACCGTAAGCATAAGAAGGAATGTGAGGTGTTGAAAAGTGGGCAGAGTGAAACCTGGCCCGCCGAAGGACAAGAGGTTAAAGAAGAACTGGTC
>PWRH01000045.1 GCA_003556525.1 Candidatus Nealsoniibacteriota bacterium | reverse complement strand
GAAACATTTTTAAAAAAATCTGGAGGTCTGTCCTCCGAAAATTTAAGTCAATATGTTATTTGGGGCGTTGCTTACCCTAGCGATAGCGAAGGGTTGAGATGAAGGCAAACCCGAAGGGGTAAACTTCATCGACCACCCTAGCGATAGCGAAGGGTGGAGATGAAGGCAAACCCGAAGGGGTAAACTTCATCGACTTCCCGGTGAAGCAATAGCCCAAAAAAGCCATATTGTTTATCAGGTTAGTTAATAATTTTACCTGACAACAGATACTCTTTTAAATTATTTTGATGTTTCACTTCGGAGCAGAATGTACCTTTTAATTATTGACAAATATTTTTTTTTATTTTAATATATTCAAATGATTAAGCTAAGTTATCAAAACATTGTTGTAATGCTTTCATCTTCTGTCCCTTCTTGCGAAAGGGCCTGTTTGGGAGGTTGCAACAAAAAAGCAATTTAGCTGAATTTTATTAAGAACAAAAATACCTCCCAAGCAAAGGGAGGTTTTCGTTTTTTTTTGCCTGAGAAGTGAATTTTTTTACTTCCCAGGCCGAAAGAACATTAAAAAAGAAAACAAAGCAACTGCCTGGATTGCCGAGTTTTCAAAAATATTAAGGAGGAGTTTATATGTTTATTCAGGATTTGGCTCCTGTTGTCAGTATCAGTGAGGAGAAGCTAAAAAAATACGGGAAAAGAGAAGAAGTTATTAGCGGTAGAGAAAGTCAGGCGGTGTTAAATGACTTAGAGTTGAGTAATTACGGTAGTTGGCCCAGAAATAAAACTGCTTACAAAATTATCCAAGAAAGCTTTCCTGATTTTAGCTGGGAGGAGCATGTTTCCGAAGACGGAAGAAGGTATGTTGTTTTTATCAATCCTCCGTCTTACAGAAGCTCTTTGGCGGAAATGACTTTAGAGGCAATTAGAAGGATCTTTCAAGCGTCAGGGTTTTGCTCGGGCTTTAGTCAGAGAATTGAGATTGAGTCTTTTACTCCCAGAGTAAAAGACAAAGTGGAGCCTTTGATCTTGAGAGGCGAGCAAGGTTTGGAGTTTGCAAAACTAATTACATCCCTACCTATCTCTCTTCCGTCGATTGAAGTAATGGAAGCAGTTGGAAATTGGTTTGAGCGAGCCTTGAGCGGTGAAAAATGTACTATTTTAAGTCCGGTTTGTCCAGACTATGCAACAAGAGAAACCAATGACCAGAGTTGTCCCCGAATTTATACTTTTGACGGATTGGGCAGCGGAATTGGTTATGTTGCCCAAAGAGCATTGTTTGTTTTGCCTTTTTTATGGGAGTTTTTTAAAGAGAAAAAAGTTGATGTTGAATTCGTTGTGGCTATTGCTGATTTTGAGGGTGATTCTGATGAAACCTGCCAAAGAGTTGGCATTACCAGAGAGGAATTTTATAGCCGGCTTCGCAAAAGCCAAGAAGCTTTTAAAAAAGCCTGTCCTTCGGATATGCCTGTTAAAACACCATTTTTCACGGAAATAAATCCTGATTTATGGCAAGAGTCTTTTAGTCTTGCCAAAAAAGCCGTAAGAGCCGGTGATTTTGGTGCTTTATGTTTGAACGACGAAGATATCGGCATTATAGCCCAATCGAGAATTTCTCTATACCGAAGATGGTATGGAGACAATGTCGATGCAGAAGAAATTTTACTTCGCCAAGCTCCGGAATATATGGCAATGGGCAGAGTCAGCGATAGTCTTCCCGGATCAATGATTTTGGGAGCTGATGCTGTCTCAATGGCTCACTTTATGCAAGGCCTGACAGATACAGCCAGACCAGTGATGTATATGAAAAACATAAACTACTAAAGTTAACAATATAAACTATTAAACTATTTAGTTCTTTTAATAATAAAAGAACCGTTCTTAATTGAGCGGTTCCTTTTTTTATGATATATTTTTAATAATGCTATATAAAAAAAAGGATGCTAAAAAATTCGTTATTCCCGGAGAAACAAAGGGTTTGCTTTATCCTTCGTCGCCAAAAAAAGATCAAACCATTGCTTCTATTAAAATAAATGGAAAATATCCCAAAAAAGGATATTCTATTAATGATTTAAGTATGGAAACGATATATCTTTTGGAAGGATTTTTCACCATAGAGGCGGATAAAAAAATTTTTGAAATAGAGCCCGGAGATATTTTTATGGTTTTTCCAAAAGTTAAATATAAAATAAAGGGCAAAGGCAAGGCAATGGTTTTTATTTCTCCGGCTTGGGAAAAAAATAAAAATAAAATTATAGAAAAATAATGAACTTAAAGTTAATATTCGACAGTACAAAAAATACGGATCTTTTCTACAAAATCGGCATTGAGGTGCCGGATCCGTTTTTTTTTCTTGATTTTGGCTCAAGAGTTTTAATTTTTCTTGACCGGCGTGAGCTGGCAGCTTTTAGGCGAGAAAATAAAAATAATAAAATCAAGGCTCTGCCTCTTGAACCCTTAATCGAAAAATCAAAAAAAATCAAAGATAAAACAGGTTCGGAAAATAAAGTTATTTTTCAAATATTTAAGGACTATAAGCTTTTTAAAAAAAAGGTTATTGTTCCGCGTTATTTTCCTTTGGACATTGCTGATTTTCTTAGGTCAAAAGGAGTTAAGCTAAAAGTTGAAACTTGTTTTTATCCCGAAAGGTCTGTTAAATCCCAAAAGGAAAAAGAAATAATCGGAAAAAACATTTTGATTGTCCGTCGAGCATTTTTAAAGATAGAAAAAGTACTTAAAGATTCTTCAATAAAAGGAAAGTTTCTTGAATATCAAGGAAAGATTCTTACCAGCGAGTTTTTAAAACAAGAGGCGGAAAAAGTTTTATTGGAAAATAAAATGATGTCTGTTCAGGGCATGATAGTTTCTTGCGGGGCTCATTCTGCAGAGCCACATCATAGGGGCAAGGGAAAGATAATGTCTCAGAAAACCATAATTTGCGATATTTTTCCCCGCAACAAAGATAATGGCTATTTTGGAGATATGACCCGGACATACTTTAAGGGAAAAGCTTCAAAAGAAATTTTAAATATGCATGATGCTGTTATTAAGGCCCGGTCAGCTGTTTTTAAAAAAATCAAGCATAACGCTGAAATCTCTGAAATACATAAAGAAGCTGTTAAGGTTTTTCAAGACAAAGGGTATGATATTGGAGAAAAAGGTTTTATTCACGGTACAGGCCATGGTTTGGGTCTTGATGTTCATGAGAGTCCATTTATTTCCTCCTCTTCCAAAGGAAAGCTTAAAAAGGGAAACGTAATTACAATAGAGCCCGGCCTTTATTATCCAAAAATAGGAGGAGTAAGAATAGAAGATGTTATTTATGTAACTGAAAACGGCTATGAAAACCTTACCAATCATTCGGAAAAAATGGTTATTAATTAACCCATAAGCCCTATAAAAAAATCCGCGGAGAACAGATCTCCGCTAAAACAGCGGAGGACAGACCTCCGCGAAAACAGCGGAGGACAGACCTCCGCTATCGGCGTTGCTTCTCCCGGTGAAGCAATAAACCCGCGGAGAACAGATCTCCGCTAAATAAGCTCTATTTCAAAGTGAAGGGCGTTGCTTCTCCCGGTGAAGCAATAACCCAACAAGATATAAGAAAAACAGCGGAGAACAGATCTCCGCTACTTTTAGATCTCCGCTATTTTTAAGTCTAACAAATTAAGCATATGCGTATTTTGTTAGACTTGCTGTTAAAAAGTGTAGGTATGAAAGTTGGATAAAAGTTGGACATCGCATGTCCAACTTTTTCAACTATGAGGGCATACTTTGGCTACACCTTTCAACCTAATTTCTTTATTGGAGATAGGCAGAACCCATCTTAACCTTTCTTCTTTTATTGTTTTAGGCATATTTACACACATATACCGAAACTATACCAGCCTCGGCAAAAACCGCCATATGTGTGTGTAGATTACCTTTTACTATTGACAAAAAACTCAATAAT
>PWRH01000079.1 GCA_003556525.1 Candidatus Nealsoniibacteriota bacterium | reverse complement strand
ATAATTACTTTTGGCTCTGATCCGCCAAAAACTAAAAATCCGCCGGCAATAAAGCCGGCTAAAACAGCAAGAAAAACAGCTTTTGACCTGTTTGATTTTAAACTGATGTTAAACATAGAACATAGAACATAGAACCTATAACTTGGAACTTGGAATAAAAAAGCTAAAAGCGAAAAGCGAAAAGTGCAAAACCACAGCGCAAAGCTAAAAGCTTTAAGTTTTAAGTTGTAGCTTTACGCTTTTCGTTTTACGCTTTACGCTTAATGAAATGTGCTTCAAATGTGCTTCACCCGGTGAAGCAATAGCCCCTTAATTTTGGATTCCGGGGTTTAGAATTTTACACTGACTGCGTCTCTTTGTTCGGGGTTTTCTATTTCAAAAAATGGCTTTTTCTGAAATCCCAAAGTTGCGGCAAAAAGATTGACCGGAAATTTTTCTACTTTGATATTAAGGTCTCTGACATTGGTATTGTAGAATCTTCTGGCTGCCTGAATTTTGTCTTCTGTATCGCGGAGCTCTCTTTGTAATTCCAAAAAATTGGTCGAAGCTTTCAAGTCAGGATAATTTTCAGCTACTGCGAAAAGTGATTTTAGGGTTGAGGAAAGCATGTTTTCAGCTTCACCGACTTTTTTGGGGTCGCCGGTTTGCTCAGCTGCCACAGCGGCTGCTCTGGCCTTGGTCACGTTTTCAAAAACCCCTCTTTCGTGGGAGGCATAACCTTTAACTGTTTCCACCAAATTGGGAATCAAGTCGTATCTTCTTTTAAGCTGAACATCGATATCCGCCCAGGCTTCTTTGGTTCTGTTTCTTAATACAACCAATCGGTTGAAAATAAAAATAACATAAAAAACCACTAAACCTAGAATTATCAAAACGATTAAAGTTAAATTCATAAAAACTTAAAAATATTAATAATAAATTGCTATTTCGACTTTTTGATTGATAGGCTAATCTTTAAGATAAGACCTAACTTTATTTACAATTTCTTCGGGTGTATAGTTTGTTTTAATCAAATAATCTTTTACTCCCAATTCAGCTGCCCTTTTTTTTGTTTCCGGGTCATCGTAGTTTGAAAAAGCGACAATCGGAGCATTAATAATATCTTTCTCTTTTTTAAACGCTTCCACAAAATCAATACCATTCATTCTGGGAAGTAAAATATCGAGTAAAATCAAGTCCGGCTTTTCTTTGCGAGCTTCTTCTATGCCCTCTTCGGCTGTTTGAGCCAAAATAACATTGTAGCCCGAACTTAAAAACTTATCGTAATACATTTCAGCCAGTATTTTCTCATCCTCTATGATTAAAATTTTCTTTTTCATTTAATAAATATATTATATATAAAATTTTAATTAAAAATATTTTGAAAGAATTAAAAAATCTTTGCCATTAAAATTTTTTTCTTCATTATTATATATATTGAAAAATTTTAATTAAAAATATTTTGAAAAAATTGAAAAATCTTTGCCATTAAAATTTTCTTTTTCAATATATTTTCGCTATAAAAATAAAACCTAATTTTACTTTCAAATATTAACTTACCCCTTTATTTATAATATAAAATAGACCCCTTTTGTCAATAAAAAATACGCGGGGTTAATCCGCGTATTTTTATTTTTTCTGTTTTTAGCTTGGCTATTAGTAGCCCATTCCGCCCATAGGCGGCATTTCAGGTTTTTCTTCCTTTTTTTCGGGTTTTTCAACAACGATTGACTCTGTTGTTAAAAGCATGGCAGCTGCTGAGGAAGCGTTTTGCAGTGCTGATCTAACCACTTTAACAGGGTCAACAATGCCTGCCTGCATTAAATCCTCATACTTCATTTCACTGGCATTAAAGCCGAATCCTGCCTCGTTTTCTTTTATTTTCTGAACAATAACAGAACCGTCTATACCTGCATTTTCAGCAATTTGGCGCATTGGTGCTTCAAGAGCTCTTTTCAAAATATTCAATCCTGTTAATTCATCGCCTTCGAGCTTAATGTCTTTTAGAGAAGAAATTGCCCTTATTAAAGCAACTCCTCCGCCGGGCACTATACCTTCTTCGACTGCCGCTTTGGTTGCTGCCAAAGCGTCTTCTGTTTTGTGCTGTTTGGCTTTTTGCTCAACTTCGGTTGCTGCACCAACTTTTATTACAGCCACTCCGCCGACTAATTTAGCCAATCTTTCCTGAAGTTTTTCTTTATCAAACTCGGAATCAACGCCTTCCAGCTCTTTTTTAATTTGCTTAACTCTGGCATCGATTTTTTGCTTGTCTCCCTTTCCGTCAACAACGGTTGTATTGTCTTTTGTTGCCACAACCCTGCGGGCCTGGCCGAGCTGGTTCAAATTGATATTTTCAAGTTTTAAGCCGACATCTTCTGAAATAACCTGAGCACCTGTAACAATGGCAATATCTTCGAGCATTTCCTTTCTTCTGTCGCCGAATCCCGGTGCCTTAATTGCCAGTGCGTTAAATATTCCACGCAACTTATTAACAACCAAGGTTGCCAAAGCTTCGCCTTCAACTTCGTCGGCAATAATCACCAGTTCTTTTTTGCCGGACTGGGCGATTTTTTCCAAAACAGGCAAAATCTCCTGAATTGAAGAAATCTTTTTATCCGTAATCAAAATATAAGGATCTTCGAAAACAGCTTCCATTCTCTCACTGTCTGTTATCATATATGGAGAAATATAACCCTTGTCGAACTGAAGACCTTTAACAATCTCTTTTTGAATTCCGAATGTTTTTGACTCTTCAACAGTAATAACTCCGTCTTTGCCAACTTCCTGCATTACTTCGGCAATTAAATTGCCCAGATTTTTGTCTTCGGCAGAAATAGTGGCAACTTGTGCCATCTCTTCTTTGGTGGTAATTTTTTTTGCACTTCCCTTTAGCGCTTCTACGATTTTTTTAACGCCTTTTTCAATACCTGCTTTCAGAGCCAAAGGATTTGCACCGGCTGTTACGTTTTTAAGCCCTTCTTTAATAATAGACTGAGTTAGAATAACCGCTGTAGTAGTCCCGTCTCCGGCTGCATCGTTTGTTTTTTCCGCAACCTCTTTTACAATTTCCGCACCCAAGTTTTCAGTTTTGTCTTCAAGCTCAATTTCTTTGGCAATACTTACTCCGTCATTGGTAATTGTTGGAGAGCCATAGCCCTTGTCTAAAACAGCGTTTCTGCCTTTTGGGCCAAGAGTAACTTTGACTGCATCAGCCAGTTTGTCAACGCCTGTTTTCAGTTTCTTTCTGGCGTCTTCACTAAATAAAATTTGTTTTGCCATAATAATTTTACTCTATAATAATTGCCAAAATATCTTCTTCTTTGGCAATTAAATATTCTTTATCTCCGACCTTGATTTCGCTTGGACCGTATTTTGTAAATAAAACTTTATCTCCTTTTTTAATTTCAAGAGGAGTAAAGTTTCCTTTTTTGTCTTTTTTGCCCGGTCCGACAGCAACAACTTTTCCTTGCTCCGGTCTTTCTTTTTCAGCAGTGTCCGGAAGCAGAATCCCTGCCTTGGTTTTTTCTTCTTCTTTGACAGGTTCGATTAAAATATGATTTGAAATTGGTTTAATTTTCATATACCAAGCCTTTGCTTTGCAAAGGTGCAGGTCGAAAAGAGAGCATAGCTCTCTTTGAGTAGTAATCTCCTTGACCTACGCTTTACAAAACATAATTAAAATAAAATTTTTTTATAACTTTTGCTTTGCAAAAGTGAAGCTAATTAACAGTAAAACGACCTTTTTAATTATTAATTATTAGCACTCTAATTAATTGAGTGATAGTTTGCATTAATATATTAATTTAAAGGAAATTTATTGTCAATCCCTCGCACCATACAAAAGTTGGACATCGCATGTCCAACTCTCACGCATGCAAGGGCTGGACACCCAAAAGTTGGACATCGCATGTCCAACTCCACCGGGAGAAGCAATGCCCTCAAGCTTCAGGAATAAAAAGCTATTGCTTCACCGGCAGAAGCAACGCCCTTACAAAAAGTTGGACATCGCACGTCCAAATTATTAAACAAAATTAAATGGCCGGTTTTTTGGCTTAATACCGGCCATTATTGTT
>PWRH01000042.1 GCA_003556525.1 Candidatus Nealsoniibacteriota bacterium | reverse complement strand
TGGGCCCTCTTTCGACCCTTATGAGTTGGAGGTTTACAGTTATGACGACGGGATTGAAGTAGAAGAAGTAGAGATTACCAGAGTTGCGGGAAATCCTAACTCCGGAGGTATAACCAGATATATTTTCGATAGAAGTAGCCAGATAGATGTTACCCTGCAAGCTCCTGAAAAGTATGGAGAGAATGATTTTTCACGTTGGACCGGGTGTGATTCTTGGGACGAAGCTGATAGGACCTGTAAAGTAGAGGTGAGAACACGTACACTTAAAAAAATAGCGGTTAATTATGGGGAAGGAGAAGTTAATCCTGCTCAAGAATATACTCTTTTTGTGAATAAAAGCGGAGAAGGGCAGGGCAGGGTTTTTTCAAGAGAGCCGTTCGATGTAATTGATTGCGGAGGTGATTGTTCGGGAAGATTTCCCTCGGGGTCAAATATTGTTCTTGAAGCTGAGCCGGGTGAGAATTCGTCATTTGCCGGTTGGTCAACAAATTGCGATTCTGTAGAAGATGGTAATTGTATTGTTCAATTAACTTCAGACAGAACAATCACGGCAGAGTTTATTGACTCTATGAACACTCTTAATATTAATAGCACCCCTATTCAAAATATACCTATTAGCTCAACACAGCAGGGCATTAGTGGTAATACTGATTATACAATAGAAATAGCCGAAGACATTGACACCGAACTTACTGCTCTTCCGGAATCTCTCGATGGGTATTATGAATTTGTAGAATGGCAAAATTGTCCCGGAAGCGATGGTGGAACATGCCCTGTCAGTTTAAGTGGTGGAGAAGAAAAGACAATAACAGCTATTTATAATCCAATCCCTGCGAAACTTACTGTTGACAAGAATGGTAACGGAACAGTTACTTCCAATGATGGATATATTGATTGTGGAAATGACTGTGAAAAGGATTATTATATTGTTGATTCTACTACGGTTACTCTAACAGCCACCCCTGATCCGGGCTGGCAATTTAAAGAATGGTCGGGTGGTGGCTGTTCAGGTATAAATAATACTTGCACTATTACTATGAATACAGATAGGTGTGTAACAGCTATTTTTGAAGCTATTCCTCCTGAGGCTGAAGAGCTTAGTTTTAGTAACTATGATTACTGCCACATCAGAGATGCTCATATTAGGCTTACCTGGAAATTTATTTCTAATATTCAAGGAGAATATCAAGACAAATATCAAATTGAAATAAATGGTACTCCTAGTGAAGAGTTTGATTCAAGTAATTATGAGCACACCACTGAACAGGGAGAGCTAGAATACAATAAAGATTATTTTTGGAGGCTTAAGGTTTGGGATAGCAGAGGCACAGAGTCTGATTGGTTTAATGGTCCGAATTTTAGTACTCCGTTAAACCGTTACCCTTCAACCTCAAAAGATGAGTTTACATGGATTCCGTTTAGACCGTCTGTTGGTCAAGTTGTTGAGTTTATTGATGACTCTTATTGCTATGACAACAATAATAACCGAATTAATTGTGCTAATTGGTCTTGGCAGTTTCCAGGGGATTATGAGTGTGTAGAGCCGGAATTCGAGTGTGAAAATATTAATATTGAAGATACTGATCCTGATGTTAGGGGTAATGTTAAAGTTAGGTTTTTATCAACCTTTACGGAAGGTAATGTTAGATTAACGGTTACTGATGAGAGCGGTTATTCTTGCTCGGCAAATCGTAATATTAATATTGACTTTCCTTTGCCTCGCTGGAGAGAAGTAGCGCCATTCTAACAGTAAATAACAAACAATTATGAAAAAAACAATCAAAGAAAACATACCTTTTATTGTCGCCCTTGTCTTGCTTTTGCTGGCCGGATTTTTATATTATTTTTTTATACCCAGACCGGATATCGGGCCCAACGAAGCTGCTTTAACCATTGATTTCGGAGATTCAAAAAGATCTTTCGCCGGAGAAATAATAGAAGATATGACAGTTTATCATGTTTTATTGGCTTCTGAAGAAGCAGGACAGCTTGATATTGATTTTGACAGAAAGGAAGTTAAAAAAATAAACGGGGTTCAGATAAATGATAAAGAGTGGTACCTTTATCTTAACCAAGAAAAGGTTGAAGATTCTTTTGACCAAGTTTTTGTTAACCCGGGCGACAGAATTGAGCTGAGGTTGGAATAAATCAAAATAAAAGCATAAGGCTTGCCTTATTGCTTTTTTTTTGTTAAAGTGTTTGCATAGTATTATGGCAGTTCCAAAACAAAGAAAAACAAAATCAAGAAGAAATCAGCGTCGGATGCATATTTATATTAAGCCGCCGACCCTGCAAAAATGTTCAAAATGCGGCAAGCCGGTTCTAGCCCATACGGCCTGTTTTAATTGTGGCCACTATAAAGGCAAGCAAGTTATCGATGTAATGAAAAAGCTTGATAAAAAAGAGAAGAAGAAAAAAGAGAAAGAGATTGAAGCAAAAGAAAAAGAAGAAGGCTCTTCCGAAGAAAAAGCGGGTAGCTGGGAAGATTTGTCAAAAAAATAATTTTTTAATTAAAATATGGCTTCAAGGCACTTATCAAGAAGTATAGCAATGCAAAGTTTGTATGAATGGGATTTTGGCAAAAAAGAAAAAGACCTGGAAGAAATTGTTGAGAAAAATATTAAAGAATTCGGACCGGGTCTTGAAAATAAAAGTTTAATTTGGCAGATTATTACCGGTATAGTTAAAAATATTAATAATATTGACAAAATTATTGAAAAAGCGGCTCCTGAGTGGCCGATTGATCAAATTACCATTGTAGACAGAAATATTTTAAGAATCGGGCTTTACGAATTGCTTTATGCGGACAAAAAAGAAGTTCCGCCAAAAGTGGCTATTAACGAAGCAATTGAGTTGGCCAAATCATTCGGAGGAGAAAGTTCCGGAAAGTTTATTAACGGAGTACTGGGAACAGTTTATAAAGAAATAGAAAAATGAGTATAAAAGACTTTTCACCCCTTGAAGACAAACTTAATCTTCATTTTAAAAACAAAGATTTATTATTACAGGCATTTTGCCACCGTTCTTTTTTAAACGAAAACCCCGATTTTAACCTTAAGCATAACGAAAGATTGGAGTTTTTGGGCGACGCTGTTTTGGAACTTATTGTTACGGAATATCTTTTCGAGAAATATCCTGAAAAATCAGAAGGGGAGTTGACAAGCTGGCGGTCCGCCCTGGTAAATACCAAAATTCTTTCAGAAACAGCCAGTGAACTCGGACTCAACGATTATTTGCTTCTTTCCAAAGGAGAGGCAAAAGAAACAGGAAAAGCAAGGCAATATATCTTGGCAAATACTTTTGAATCGTTAATAGGTGCAGCTTATCTTGACCTAAAGTATGATAAGTGCAGCGACTTTATTAAAAAACATTTAATCACCAAGCTTCCCGAAATTATTGAAAAAGGTCTTTTTAAGGACGCTAAGTCGAGTTTTCAAGAAGAATCCCAAGAAAGAACAGGAATTACCCCGACATATAAGGTTGTAAAAGAGTGGGGCCCGGACCATTCAAAAAGCTTTGTTATCGGAGTTTTTCTAAACGATCAGATGATTGCCAAAGGAAAGGGATCTTCCAAGCATGAGGCTGAGGTTGAAGCAGCTAAAAATGCCCTTAAAGTAAAAGGATGGTAATTTAATAAATTATTAGAAGAATTAAAAAATATGTTAATAATCAGATTATTTCGCACAGGTAAAAAAAATCAACCGTTTTATAAAATAGTTGTTACTGAAAAAAGCAAACCGCCCAGAGCCGGTCGTTTTGTTGAAGAGCTTGGTTTTTATAATCCCTTAACAAAAGAAAAAGGCCTGAAAAAAGAAAGGATTCAGTATTGGATTTCAGTCGGAGCAAAAACTTCGGAAACAATCCATAATTTATTGATTTCGGAAAAAGTGATTGAGGGTAAAAAAATTCCTTTGCACAAAAAGTCAAAGAAAAAATCCGAAGAACAGCCTCAACCCAAAGAAGAACCCAAAGAAGAACCTAAAGAAGAACCTAAAGAAGAACCTAAAGAAGAACCTAAAGAAGAACCTAAAGAAGAACCTAAAGAAGAACCTAAAGAAGAACCTAAAGAAGAACCTAAAGAAGAACCTA
>PWRH01000091.1 GCA_003556525.1 Candidatus Nealsoniibacteriota bacterium | reverse complement strand
TTAAAGCATGAAAAATCAAAATCATTTTCCAAAAAATTATCAATATCTTTTTCCTTGGAAAAATGAATTTCTATAATATTTCCATAATCTTTTTTCCAAAAAGAAAAATCACCGTTCAAAACTTTACGATTTATTTCTGCGGATATTCTATAAAAATTACCGCTACTTAGCCCAATAATCATGTTTTAACTTAATTTTCAAAGCCAATGCTTGTTTCAGAAACATTTTCCTTGTTTTCTGAAAGCTGAGTTTCGAGCTTGCCAAACTTTTTTTCATACTCAGCAATCATCTTATCCAAAAGCAAATAAATTCTTTTGGTATGCTTGGGTGAAGCAAAAAACTGCCTTGCCTGATTACCGGAAATCATCAAAAAATTAAAACCCTCTTCATGAGACCTTATATTAACGTTAGAAATCGTATAAAGAACAGGGTCGAGGTTTACTTTAATCTTTTTTTCTTCGTTTGCCATATTTTTTTATTTTTTTAATTAAAAATACTTTGTCCAACGAAACAAAGCAAAATTTAAAATCCATATATTTTATACTATCAAAAAATTGCTTTCCTTAAAAGACAAATTTAAATCCAAAAAAATCGACATTATAATTAAAAAAGGCATTCATAAGAATACCTTTTTATTTTTATTGTTATAGCATATTTACATATACTATCGCTTTTTCTATTATAATTAAGGCGAGCTCTGATAGAGCATTTAAAATATCCGGTAGAAATACACCCATTACTAATAGAATTAGCATAAAGCCTATTGCTGCACCCATAGACAAAAGAAATAAAAAACTTTTTAATTTTTCGACATGACTAGTGCCGGGGATGTTATATTTATAAAAACATCCCTTTGTTTTTTACTTCTTTCAAAGCCCCCTTTGGGCAGCAACAACTTTTCAAAAGAACTATCTTAATAATAGTATAAAAAAATTATTTGTCAATATTTTTAAAAAAATAAAAAAAGAGCTTAACTCTTTAAACTAATTAATACTTTTTTATAATGCTTAAACAAACGTTAAAGCCTTTCCTGTTTTATTCCATCTACCGGTTCGGCCAATGCGATGAATATAATCTTCGTAATTTTCCGGTGCATCATAATTAATAACATGGCTAATATCAGCCACATCAATCCCTCTGGCAGCCACATCTGTGGCAACTAAAATACGGATTCGATTATTTTTAAACATATCAAGTGCCTTCTGACGCTGAGCATTGTTTTTATCTCCATGAATAGACCCTGCCTTAAAGCCATTGTTGTAAAGTTTTTTTGAAAGTTTTTCCACCCCATACCTGGTTCGTCCAAAAATAAGAACTTTATTAAACTCTTTTTGCCTTAAAAGATCATTAAGAATATCAAGCTTAGTCTTGCCCTGACTAACTCTAATAATGTTTTGTTCAACATTTTTAGAGGTATCTCTGCCTTTAACTGAAACCTTAATTGGATCTTTGGTAAATTCATTAATAATATTTTCTATTTGAATCGAAACAGTGGCAGAGAAAAAAAGAGTTTGGCGATTTTTTGGCAAGCTTTTTATAAGTAAACGAGTATCATTGATAAATCCCATATCAAGCATTCTATCAACCTCGTCTAAAACAACACTATTAAATAATGCCAAATTAATCTTTTTTCTTTCCATAAGGTCTTTTATTCTGCCCGGAGTACCAATAATTAGATTATAGTCATTATAAAGATCTGCAATTTGCCTGCTAATATTGGCTCCTCCTACGCAACAAACAGAAAAAATTTTCATTCCCCTGCTAAAATTTTTGAATTCTAAATCAATTTGATTGGCCAGCTCTCTGGTTGGAGCAATAATTAAAATTTTCTCTCTCGGGTTTATTAAAATTTTATTAATAAGAGGTAAAAGAAAAGCTGCTGTTTTACCTGTGCCGGTATCAGCAACACCAACAACATCATGACCATTAACAATATAAGGAATAATTTTATCTTGAATTGGTGTGGGTGCCTGATACCCCCTATTAATTGCTGACTTAGCCAATCTTTGGTTAATTTTAAAATCACTAAACTTATGTTCAGGAATAAATTTTTCAGACTCTTTGGTCTCAATTGCCTTATTAATAAAACGAGTCGGATCTATTGTTTTTTGATACCTACCCGATCTTTTTCGATTAAGACTAAAACCACTATGTGATTGAAACAAAGGTTTTCTTGATATTCTATTGTTATAACTTTTCATTGCCATAATTTTTGTAAAAGCCGGTTGTTACAAATAAAAAAAAGACCGGTTGGTCTCGTTAGCTTATTTTCAGTCAAACTATGAGATTCAATTACATTATTAATATACCATAAAACTAATAATAAATCAATAGCTTTATTTTTTATAAAGCAATATATTAAAACAACAAGCTATTTTTTCTTTTTAGCGGTGGTCTTAGCTTTTGTTTTTGTTTCTTTTGCTTTTGTTGATTTTGCTTTTGTTTCTGTTTTTTTAGACTCTTTCTTTGCTTCTTTCTTTTCAGTCAAAACGCTTATAAGAACATCCATTTTATCAATCAATCTGTTAATTGCTTCCTTATATTGATTGTCAACCTCTACATTTCTAAAACTATCTTTTCTTTTGTCCTGAAATTTTCCTCCTCCTCGGTCAAAACTTCTTGTTTTTCTTCCATAGTTTTGAAAACAATCATTACAATAAACCGGCTTTTCAGTAGTTGGCTTAAATGGAACCTCACACCTCTTGCCACAATCACTGCAAATTGTTTCGTGCATTCGAGGCCTTTCTTTCCTAAAACCCCTATCTCCTCCTCTGTCCCGGTTTTTTTTATTAAAATTGCCCATAATTTTTATATGTTAATTTATAATACCTATTCTTCATCATACATTAATACAGTTTTAAAGCAAACTAAAAAGCCCTTATCCGGGCTGTTCAACAATAATTTTTATTATATCTTAAAATCTTATATTCTTTCTTCATTTAAAAAAAGTAAAATAAAAACTTCTAAATAGTGCTTGGGCCATAGCTGACATTATTACGAAGAAAAACCGTCATTAAAATAGCTATAATAATAGCATTATCTTCATTCCTTCTAATAGTAACGAAATGCTCGTCTTTAAAAATATTTTTTAAATATTCGATAAAGGGCATGGTTTCTTGTGTTTTTTTTATAATAAATGATGCCAACTCTTTGTCGTTTTTAAAAATTTTATAACCCCTCTCTTTTTGTATAAATTGCACAGAATATTCCTGATTATTTAAGGTAAGTTTATAATCAGAAGATATTGGATTAAAAGGAATTTTTTTAAGCTTTCCAATTTTTATTTTTCTGGAAAAAATTTGGTATTCCGGAAAAAGAGGAAAAATAAATTTTTTTTCTGTTCTTGATAGCTCTTCTTTAAATAGATTAAAAACACTCACCCCTGTTTTAAAGCTGAATGATCTGACTTTTATTAGAAAAACAGGCTTATTATTACTGTCAAAAACAGTACTGTTTTCTGAAAAATAAAAATTTGGCCTTATAAAATAATGCTCCATAATTATTCTTTATTCTTATAAATTTATTTTAACTCTTTGTTCAAAAATATAATTATATTATTTTACCACAAAAGAAAAAAACAAAAACCCGAGAAATGAATCTCAGGCAATTTACTGTTTAAGCTATTTTTATTATTACTACTATAAGCATAGCCACTATCATACTATATAGCATGATAGTGGCTATAAAATATAATAACAACTTTTATTTGTAGGCTTTTTACGGATTTCGGAAATCCACAAAAAATAAAAAGAACTTACAAAAACTATTCGATTAGTGAAATTTTTTAATATAATCAACAAAGAAATATTTTATAAAAAAACACCTCACCTCTGAGATGTTCTTTTTTTATAGTTCCAATTAATATTATCTTATCTCGTATTCCACTGTCACATTAACCTTAATTTCGTTTTCTCCCGGTTCAATAGGAGCTTCGCTAGGAACTTCTTCCATTATTTCTACCATGTCCATCTCAGCCCTCATCATAGGATAATAATACCTGTCTTCAGAAAAACTAATAATTCTTTTTAATCTTACTCCCAAAGCTGAGGCTATTTCTTCTCCCTTCTCCCTAGCTTCTTTTATCGCCTTTTCACGTGCTTCTTTTTTGTATGCTTCTTCGTC
>PWRH01000031.1 GCA_003556525.1 Candidatus Nealsoniibacteriota bacterium | reverse complement strand
GGGAACCGATGAGCGTTGATGATTTGGCCAGACTTTTTAGGATGCGGGTTTCGGAAATGAACACCAAAATTTCTTTAATGGAACTTAAAGGAATTGTTGTTGAAAGTGGTGGAAAATACCACTTAAATTAACCTCTTAAAACATAAAACATAAAACATGGAACCTGAAACATATCATGAAAAATTAAAAACAAAAATGGATGAGCACGCTCATTTGATTTATAAAATTACCCGTAATTTTCCCAAAGAGGAGATGTATGGGATTGTTTCTCAACTACGCAGGGCAGCTCTTTCCGTAGTTTTAAATTATATAGAAGGACATGCCAGAGGAAAAGACAAGGTTTATAAAAATTTTTTGGAAATTTCCTATGGCTCATTAAAAGAATCAAAATATCTTTTAGATTTTTCGTTAAAAGAAGGTTATTTAACTAAAAAAGATTATGAAAAAGCAATGAAGTTAGCGGAAGATATTGGCGCAATGCTTTGGGGAATTTTAAGAAAATTATAAGTTATAGGTTTTAAGTTATAAGTTTTAAGTTTTATTATGTTGGTTAAGGTAAAATCAGGAGCAAATATCGGGCTTGAGATGATCGGTGTTGATGTTGAGGTTAATGTGGCTAAAAGGGGCTTGCCCGGGTTTGATATTGTTGGCCTGCCGGATAAGGCTGTTGCTGAGAGTAGAGAAAGGGTAAAGACAGCCATTCAAAGTTCCAAAATAAATTTTCCGAATAAAAAGATTACCGTTAATTTGGCTCCGGCAGATATTCCAAAAGAAGGGGCTTCTTATGATTTGCCGATTGCTGCAGCTATAATTTCTAGTGAAACCGGATATAAGGTTCCGGAGAAGTCTTTATTTTTCGGAGAACTTTCCTTGGATGGCTCTTTAAGACATACTAAAGGAGTTTTTTTATTAGCGCTTTTTGCCAAAGAAGCGGGCTATGATAATGTTTTTGTTCCTTATGATTCGGCAAAAGAAGCGGTTGTTGTTGAAGGAATAAATGTTTTTCCTGTTAAAAGTTTGTCGGATTTTTTGCATCATATTTCGGAAAAAGAAAAAATAAAAAAACTTGAAAGGGCTGTTGCTTCACCCGGTGAAGCAATAGCCCAAGGGGTGGCGGAGTTTGATATGGCTGAAGTTTTGGGTCAGGAGCAGGCAAAAAGAGCAATGGAAATATCCGCGGCAGGCGGGCATAATATTATGATGGTTGGCAGCCCCGGTTCAGGTAAAACCATGCTGGCCCGGGCTTTACCGGGAATTATGCCTCAACTGAGCGACGAAGAATCTTTTGAGGTTACTAAAATTTATTCTTTGGCAGGCCAAATTCCGATCGGTTCTTCTTTGGTCAGAATTCCTCCTTTTCGTTCGCCCCATCATTCCGCTTCGCAGGTCGGGTTGATTGGTGGAGGGCAAAGACCTTTGCCCGGAGAAATAAGCTTGGCTCATCGTGGAGTTTTATTTTTAGATGAATTTAATGAGTTTTCCCGTCATATTTTGGAAGCTTTGCGGCAGCCTTTGGAAGACGGATATTTAACAATTTCTCGGAGTAAAGAAAGGGTCAAATATCCGGCCAGATTTACTTTGGTTGCTTCGAGCAACCCTTGTCCTTGCGGATATTTTAATCATCCGAAAAAAGAATGTTTTTGCTCTCATAGCCAGATTAAAAAATATCAAAAAAGAGTTTCCGGCCCTATCTTGGACAGGATTGATTTACATGTTGAAGTGCCTTCGGTTGAGCTTGATGACTTTTCCGAAAACCAAAAAAAGTCTTATTTTTTGGAAAAATCCGAAAAAATAAGAGAAAGGGTTTTAAAGGTCAGAGATCTACAGAGGAAAAGATTTTTGAATGACAATATTTTTTTGAATGCTGAAATGAAAAATAACGATATTAAAAAGCATTGTAAGTTATCGAAAGAGTCGGAACAGATTCTTCAGCAGGCAAGCAATAAATTTCAGCTTTCAGCCAGGGCTTATTTGAAGATGATTAAAATTAGCAGAACAATTGCGGACTTGGAGGGTGTGTCTGAGATTAAGTCATTTCATATTGCCGAAGCATTGCAATATAGACCAAAAAGCTACGAATAACCGGTTACTCAGCCAGACCTAGTTATTGCTTCACCGGGAGAAGCAACAGCCCAAGAGATTATTGCTCCACCGTTATTGCTTCACCGGGTGAAGCAACAGCCCAAGAAAAGTTATTGCTTCACTTATTGCTTCACCGGGAGAAGCAACAGCCCAAGAGATTATTGCTCCACCGTTATTGCTTCACCGGGAGAAGCAACAGCCCAAGAGATTATTGCTTAACCGTTATTGCTTCACCGGGTGAAGCACAAGCCCAAAAAGATGGGGAAAGAACTTAATTTAAAAACAGGGCAGATTGGCGAAGAGATTGCCAAAAAGTATTTGGAAGAAAAGGGGTATTTGATTTTGGAGGAAAATTATAAAACAAAATACGGCGAAATAGATTTGGTTTGTAAAAATGGTAATGAGCTTATTATTGTTGAGGTCAGAACCAAGAAGGGTGAAAACTTCGGATCTCCGGAAGATTCGCTTATTAAAACAAAGCTAAGAAAAGTTTGGTTGAATGCCGAGGCTTATAGGAATACAAAAAAATGGCAAGGTATTTGCAGGGTCGATGCCATTTGCCTTGTCCTTAAAAAAGACAACAGTTTGGAGCGCTTGAATCATTATAAAAATATAGTATAATAAAGTAATTATAAAGCACTACCATAGAAGAGGGCCATTATATTATTTGACAACTTTTTTTAAATGGTGTAATATTTAATTTGTTGTAGTGTTTTTTTAATATTATTTTGTCTCCACTTTTTTTGTAAAAAACTAAAAATCTTTTATACGTTAGGGCGTTTTTTATTTGGAGCGTTTTTTTAAAATAATTTTTATATTTAACAGCTTTAATCCGGCTTATTTTTATGGCAACCAAAATTAAAAATTTTGCAAAAACAAAAATTTCTCTTCCCCTTCCTTACTTGATTTCAATTCAAAAAGACAATTGGGAATTATTTTGGCAAAGAGATTTAAAAGAGCTTTTTGAAGAAGTTTCACCGATTAGAGATTACACAGGCAAGGAGTTTGAGCTTTGGTTTCAAGACTTTAAGTTGGATAAATCAAAGTATAAAACCGACTTGGAAGCAAAAGAAAACAATGATTCTTACGAGGCTTCTTTGAGGGTTAGAACAAAGCTGGTTAACATTAGAACAAAAGAGACAAGAGAGCAAGAAGTTTATTTAGCTGATTTTCCCCTGATGACAGACAGGGGAACTTTTATTGTAAACGGAGTGGAAAGAGTGACTGTTTCTCAATTGATTCGCTCACCCGGAGTTTTTTTTACTTCCCAGTCAGCCGGAGGCAGAAATAACTTTGGAGCAAAAATAATACCTAATCGGGGAGCTTGGCTTGAGTTTGAAACCGAGCAGTCCGGCGCAATCGGAGTTAAAATTGACAGGCGCAGAAAAATTATGGCAACAACGCTGCTGAAAGCTTTTGGTATTGAGCAGGAAGACTCGATTAGGGAAATGTTTAAAGATATTGATACAGGGGAGATTAAACATATTGAAGAGACTTTGAAAAAAGATACTGCCAAAAGTCAGGCAGAAGCTTTTGTGGAGGTTTATCAAAGAATAAGGCCGGGAGACTTGGCTTCGGCAGACACTGCCAAAGAACTTATTGAAAATATGTTTTTTAATTTTGAAAGGTATGACTTTTCAAAAGTCGGCCGCTGGCGAATGTTTCAACGGTTGCCCTCTTTGGCAAAAAATTTAAAAAACGACGAAATAACGGTTGAACAAAGAACGCTGAAGTTGGAAGACGTGATAGCTGTTATTAAAGAAATAATCAGGCTTAACAATACTCCGGGAGCCAGACCTGATCAGATTGATCACCTGGGCAACAGAAGGGTAAGAACTTTAAACGAATTTTTACAAAATCGTTTAAGGGTGGGCTTGATGAGAATGGAAAGAATTATTAAAGACAGAATGTCAACGCTCGAAGCTGAAAATATTCTTCCCTCTCAGTTGATTAATCCAAGGCCATTTATGGCAGTTATAAAAGAGTTTTTTACATCTTCTCAGATATCTCATTTTATGGACAACCAAAACTCTTTGGCTGAACTTGAGCATAAAAGAAGATTGTCTTCAACAGGTCCGGGAGGATTAACAAGAGAAAGAGCGGGATTTGAAG
>PWRH01000084.1 GCA_003556525.1 Candidatus Nealsoniibacteriota bacterium | reverse complement strand
CTTGAAGTTAGGAAAAATAAACTCTTGGAGCAAGCAGCTGTTTTGGAAAAATTTAAGGGAACATCGGTTGTTGGCGATAATGGATTAAAAAAAACGGATTATTTTGCCGGCTCAATAAACATTAAAGAAAAAGATTCTTTTTTAAGCGAAATTTCCAAAAAAGAATCTTTTTATTTGGAAAAAGGGGATGAAGATCATTTAAGTTTTAATTTTGTTATTTTTTATTTTAAAGAAGAAAAAGATTTTTATTTGAAAATCCTTAAAAAATACCAAGCAAAAGAAGAAACTGTTTTTTGGAAAAAACCTGCAAAGCAGTTTTTGGAAGATGTGTTGAAAGAAAAAAAAGATATTGAGCTTGAGCTTGAAATCCAACATAGAGAAGCGGAAAAAATTCTTTTTTTTGTTCCCAAGCTTGAGGCTTTGTCCGACTGGCTTGGTTGGGAAGTTGAAAAAGAAGAATTTTTAAAACAAACCGAAAAAACCAAAAAATATTTTAGGATAAAGGCATGGATTGCCGAAGAAAAAATTCCGGAACTTAAAAAGACAGTGCAAAGAAATGTTGATAATTTTCTTTTAAAAGAGCTGCCTGTTGATAAAGACGATAATCCTCCGGTAATAATTGAGCACAATGGAATTATGGGCAGCTTTGGGATAGTTACCGGGGTTTACGGGCTTCCCAAAAAAAACGAACCGGATCCGACTCCGTTTCTTGCCTTATTTTTTATTTTTTATTTTGCCCTTGCTTTGTCTGATTCCGGATATGGAATCCTTTTGATCGCTTTTTCTCTTTTGGCAAAAAAATATTTTAAAGATGAAAGCGTAAATAATTTTTTCAACTTATTTATTTTGGGCGGAGTCTTAACCACCATAGCCGGACTTTTTATGGGAACTGTTTTTGGCACTAATTTGGCCGAATCTTTCAGAATTATCGACCCGATTAATGATCCGATTAAAATGTTGATTTTTGTCTTATTGCTTGGAGTTTTTCAAATATTTGTAGGGTTGATTATAGGTATGCTTTGGCTTATTAAGAAAGGAAAAACAAGAGAAGCTTTGTCGGGTAACGGTGCTTCAATTATATTTTTTATGGGCGGATTTTTATCTTTTATTTTTGATAACTATTTTTTTGCCTTATTGGGTTTAATTATTATGGTTTTTATGTCGATTTTTCTATCCTTGGAGAAAAATATTTTATCAAGAATGGGCAAGGGTTTTGGTTCTGTTTACGGTTTAATAGGTTATTTTAGTGATGTATTGTCTTATTCGAGAATTTTAGCGTTAGGGTTGGCTACGGGAATTATTGCAGCAGTAATAAATATGATGGCTTTAATTTTTAAAGAAATGATTCCGGTTCCCGGGCTTAATTGGGCTATTGCCGGAGCAGTTATTGCTTTCGGACATATTGGAAATTTGCTTATAAATGCTTTGGGAGCTTTTATTCATTCAGCAAGGCTTCAATTTGTTGAATTCTTCTCAAAATTTATGGAAGGAGGAGGCAGATATTTCAAGCCATTTATAAAAAAGGGTCGTTTTATACAAATTATTAATTAATTAAATAAATAAAAACATGGAATTAGGTATTGCTTTAGCAATTTTAGGAGCTGCATTGGCAGTTGCATTGTCAGGCATCGGGTCTGCTATGGGTATTGGTTTTGTCGGCAGATCAGCTGCAGGACTTATTTCAGAAGAGCCGGAAAAATTCGGCAAAGCACTTTTGCTTCAAGTTTTGCCCGGCACCCAAGGAATATACGGATTTTTAGCCGCTGTTTTGGCATTACAAAAAATCGGTATTTTTGGCGGAGAAATTTTAACCATACCGGGAGAAGTAGGATTTCAAATTCTCTTTGCCTGTTTGCCGATCGCATTGGCCGGACTTATTTCCGGAGTTTACCAAGGAAAAGTAAGTTCTGCGGGAATATCAACTCTGGCAAAAAAACCGGAGGAAGTCGGTAAAGCCATTATTCTTTCGGCTATGGTTGAAACATATGCCGTTATTTCACTTTTGGCGACAATATTAATTTTAAACGGAATTTCAGTTTAAAATGTCTTTAAACAACCTTATTAATGAACTAAAAAATGAAGCCCAAAAAGAAATAGTTTCTTTGGAAAAAGAAAGCTCTTTGCGCTTGCAAGAAATCGACCAAAAAGGGGAACAGGAAGTAAATCTTTTAAACAAAGAAAAAGAAGAAGATTTTTCTTTGGAAAAGAAAAAAACTCTTGATAACTATTTAAAAGAAAAAGAATTTCAGGCACAAATGGATTTATTGGAGCTTAAAAACAAAATAGCCGAAAAGGTTATTGATAAAACAAAAGAAAAAGCGAAAAGTTTTGAAGTTGTAGGGAAAAAAGAAATTTTTAAAAAAGAGTTGGAAAAAATTGAAAAATTAATTGACAACGAATCTTTTGTTTACCTTCCTTTGGGTTCGAAAAATATTTTAAAAGATCTTTTTCAAAAATTTGACGATCAAAAGATTATTGAAAAAGATATATTGGAATTAAGGACGGTTTTGTTGTTGAGGGAAAGAAATTTATTTTTAAGGTTGACCTGGAAGAATTAATTGACCAAAAAATACTTGAAGAAAAAAGCTTTTTCTTCAATCTTTTATTCGAAGAATAATATGAAGTATCTTTTTTTTGTTGCTTGGCTTAGAGCAAGAGAAAAAAAAATAGCTGACTCGATTGATTTTGACAGAATGATAGGGGCGCCAAACCCGGAAGAAAGTTTTAAGGTTTTAAATGATACGGACTACGCTCCTTTTATTTCAGGAAAAACATATCTTGAAATTGAAGAAATAATTGAAAAGGAAAAAAATGATTTAAAAAACAATCTTGCCAAGATGGGCTTAAACAAAGGGGTGTTAAGTTTAATCTTTTTAAAAGACGAACTTATTTTGCTTGCGGAGGAATTAAAAGAAGAATTATTCAAAGACTCAAAAAAAGATGACTTTATTAAAAAATATTCGGATATTGCCCAAAAAATCAAGAAAAAAAAGCCGACCAGGCCGGAAGAAATAGATAATCTTGTTATTGATATTTACTTTAGAAAGTCAATTAAGTTTTGCGCCAAATCAAAGGAAAAAAATATGAAAGTTTTTTTCAAAAAGTATTGGAAAAGAATAAAAAATATTGAAGATAACAACCTGGAAGAAAGAGAAGCTGTTTTATTTGAAATGGAAGAAAAAATTATTGAAAAAAGCGCAAAATCAATAAGCGGAATCATGCCGATACTAGCCTTTTTTATCAAGAAAAAAAGGGCGGAAAGCTTTATTAGGACAATTTTTTCAGCCCAAAAAATAGGCTTAGACCCGCTAAAAACATATAATTCATTTGAAAAAACAAGAATTTTATGAAAAATGAAAATAAAATTGCCTTTATCGGGCCAAAAGAATATTTCAAAGCAATGATTTTTGCAGGTTTTGAATGTTTTTACGCAATAGATAAAAAAGAGTCAACCGAACTGATTGAAGATTTAAAAGAGAAAGAATACGCTTTTATTTTTGTTTCTCAAGATGTTGCTCCGGATGATGTCGGCCTGGGCAATGTTGTTGTTTTGCCGGGAATAGCCAAAAAATCAGATTCCGAATTTTTAAAAAAAGAAATTATAAAAGCAATTGGCGGTGAAATAAAATTATCCGTTAATACTTAAATATGAAACAAAATCAAGGAGAAATAATTAAAGTTTCCGGACCCCTTGTTGTAGCCAAAAACATGGAGGGAGCCGGTATTTATGAAGTGGTTAAGGTATCAAACCTTAAGCTTTTGGGTGAAATTATTGAAATAAGAGATGGAGTTGCTTCAATTCAGGTTTATGAGGAAACTTCAGGAATCGGTCCCGGAGAACCGGTAGAAAGAACGGGAAGCCAGCTCTCGGTTGAGCTTGGACCCGGCCTAATGAGCGGAATATATGACGGCATCCAAAGGCCACTTGAAGACCTTTTTAAGCAATCCGGTGATTTTATAGCCCGGGGAATAAATGTGCCTGCCCTGGACAGGCAAAAAAAATGGGGCTTTATAGCAAAAGTAAAAAAGGGTGATATTGTTCATAGGGGAGATATTGTCGGAGAAGTTAAAGAAAAATCCATTTTTCATAAAATAATGGTGCCTAATGATATTCCAGAAGGAGAGGTTGTCTCAATTAAAGAAGGAGATTTTACGATTGAAGAAGCGGTTGCGGAAATAAAAGATAAAAACAATGAAATAAAAAAAATAACAATGGTTCAAAGCTGGCCAATTAGGGAAAAAAGGCCTTTTTCGAAAAAAATGGTACCAAGCACTCTTTT
>PWRH01000037.1 GCA_003556525.1 Candidatus Nealsoniibacteriota bacterium | reverse complement strand
TATTTAATTTTTAATTTTAATTTATTCTTCTTTATTATTTAACGTTGCTTTAAGTTCTTTTAAAAGTCTGGCTTCACTTCTTGATAAATCAACCTTGCCTTCCAAGTAATCAATCTGCTCGCTTATTTTTTCTTTCAATTCATTATAGGCTTTTTGTTTGGCCTCAATTATTTTTTTAACTTCTTCTTTTTTAATTTTTTCTTTATCTTCGGATATTTTTTTCCACAAAAACCAAATAATAAAACCTCCGACCAGAATAAAAATAATTAAAAATATAAGTAAAAAAATGGTTATTCTATCGGGAGCTATCTCTAAAAAATGTTTTTGAATAGGCTCGCTTAAGGCTCCTCTTTCATCTTCCGCTTCGACCCAGACAAAATATTCTCCCCTTTCCAAAACTTCTTGAAACTGAAAATTTCCCTCGCTGTCTGAAATTATTTCTCTGACAATAATTTCTCCGTCTTCTTTTTCAAAATAAAACCTGACAATTATCCCGGATAAAGTTCTTCCTTTTATTTCCAAAACTTCTCCGGCTATAATCTTAGAAGGAATTTCATCAATCTCAAAAAAAATACCGGAAATTGAAAATTGGGCTGAAGCTGAACTATGATTGCCGGCCCGGTCAACAGCCTTAATATTAAGCGAATAATCTTTTGGAGGTAAGGGTGAAGGACGATAAAAACCATCTTTAACTTCTTCCGGACTAATTTCAGCATAAAGCTCATCGTTTAAAATTATTTCATAGTAGGCTATCCCAGAACCATGATCTTTAGTTTCAAACCTAAAAATCGGTGTCGGGTTGGTAACATCATCTTCATTATCAACCTCAACTCTAAAAGGATCAGGTGGCTTGGTATCAATTTGCACCCTAAATCGACTTACCCTGCCCCAGCCAAGCTGATTTTTTAACTGAAGTGCAAAATACCAAACCCCGTCTTCAATATTTTCCAAGCTATATGAAGAAACAGCAGGATCATAAATTAAGTTGGGCTGAGTAGTGGTGCTTTGGCTAAAAATTAAACGAACAGCACTTATGTCTGTTGAAACATCCCAGCTAAATTCCGGAGAATTATTATTATACCAATTTTCAGGATTAGGATGAGTTGAAGAATGAATACGAGGCTCGGAGGGAATCTCTAAGGAAGGTGTCGGAATTGGGGTTGGGTCCGGGGTTGGAGTTGGGATTGGGTCCGGGGTCGGATCCGGCGCTACGGTTCCGGATATGGTATAACTTCCACCAATAAGCCTGTCTGTAATATCGGTTCCCAGTCCGTCTGCAGCTAAAATCCTTCCCTCTGAAAAACTTAAAGAAAGGGTCCCCTCTCTTAATGCTTCGAATGTAATTGTAATAATAGTACCCCTGGCTCCGCTATATTGGCCTGTTGTTCCTCCTGTAAATCTGACCGTTCCTTCACTGTTTGAAAAAACCGGCTCTATCGGCCAAAAAACAAATATTGAGTTTGCCTTGGATATTGTTCTAACATTAACGATATTCGGATCAAACCTTAAAAGAGCCTCGGCTGCATTAATTGCTTCTTGTTCACTTCTTACTGCAATTGCCACGGAAAAAGTACTGCCTGCCTGATAAGATCCGCTGGAAGGAGACAGTATTAAAGAGGCGCCTGATTGCTGTGCGCAAGCAACCCTAAAAGGAAAAACCAATATCAGCAAAAGCCCGAAAAAAATAAATAATTTTAAAAAAGTTTTATTTGTTAAATTGTCTTTTTTAAGTTTTTTCATTTAAAGCGATAATACTTAAGGGTTGTCCTGTTTTTACTAAATTATTGGAGACAAGGTAATTGTTATGATATCTAAATAATCTTCTCCTACAGGCGTCATTATTGAAGCAGCTGCTTTTATTTGAATTCTTAAAACATCACTTGTCATATTAAGACTATTTCTTGATGCCAATAGATTATAATTATCGATTAATTCACCAACCGTGTCAGTGCCGTAATGGTCGTAAATTTCTTCCACTAAAACTCCTTCGAGCGTACCGGTTGCATTCATTCCATAACCGTCTGTGCCGGCAGTTAAAAGAGAAAAGTTGCTGACTGAGTTAATAGTATGGTCTGTTGCAGAAGATCTTAGGCCGTTATTTCGCCCTCTTATCTTAATTTCCCAGCCATTATTATTATTCGTGCCAACTCTTAAAACAATATCCGGAGTTGTTCCAATATTTAGGCTTCCATCAGCTTCAACCAAGGCGGGCTCAAGATCTGCCAAAACAGGCAAAATTTCAAAATAAAACCACATATCCACAATAGCGGCTATGGCAATATCTTCAGATAATTCTTGCGCCCTAACTGTTTCTTTATTAAAAAAAATGCCTGAAAAAAATATAAAACAAGCTAGCAGTGCAATAAAAATAAATTTTCTCTTTTTTGAAAAAAAATTACTCATAACTATAAAAAAATCCACTGTTTAAGCGGGCAACAAAAAATCCAATTTTAAAAACTAATAATACCTTAAAATTATTTTTTATTTTTTTTCTTAGGTAAGCCCGCTTCTCCCTTAATCAAAATTCTTAAGGCAACACCCCAGCGCTTCCTTGTTATGGCAAAAAAAGTTAACCCTAGAATCAAAAACAACAATATCGCTCCGCCCATTTTCCAGGGAAAAGCCCAAAAAACAATTGTTTCAGGTTCTATTGGCAAATTGGTTGTGCCATAATTACCTGTTAAAGTAGCGGTATATTTTCCTCCCCAAAACCATTTTTGAGAAAGCTCGGTCTCAAAAATACGAATAGATCCGGGCAATACATATCTGGCCTCAATCGGAATTTCAGCAATATTTTGCCCTAAAAAATTGGCTACAATAATTGTTGCTTCCGGTTTCAAATGAACGGTTCCGGTGTTTTCAAAACGAATTGCAAAATCTATCGGTCCGTATTCATAATAACCTTTCGATGTTTCAAAGCTCAATAAAGACAGCTCTTCTTGCATTTCCCCGGGAACAGTTAATAAAACCAAAGAAGCGATCCGCTGAATAATGCCTACTCCCACACCCTCTCTTCCTTCAATCGCCTCTGTTCTGGCTAAAATTCCGGCATAATGACCGCCCGGCTCTGCAAAATCCGGCACATCTATAATAAATTTTATCGCCTTTTCTTCGCGAGGCTCAAGGGTAAATGCTTCAGGCTCAAAATTTACCCAGGAAGAAAGAAAAAAATTACCTCGTTCATCTTTGGGAATTTCAAGTCTAATCCTACCCTCTTCTCCTTCGGGAAACATATCTTCAATCTCCATAACAACGGTAATTCTGTCATCATAGGAAGGGTTCATAACTCTAACGTATCCTTCTGTTGTTTCCCCTTTTTCCGCTATTAATTCAAAAACAAGCGGAGTTAGGGCAATTCGAGCTGAATCAGCCGAATTAATAAAAAATAAAAAACCAAAAACAGCTATTAGGCCAAAAAATAAAAAACCGAAAAACATTCCGGATTTTATTTTTTTCTTCCGAATATAGCTATAAAAACTAACGAAATCCAAAAAATTCATAAAAAATAAATTTTCCTGATACAAAATTACAGCCCTTTATTCTTAAATCTTTCCCTTGTTTAAAGGTTGGCAGTTGCAGTCAAAGTAATGGTATCCGAATAATCAAATGCGGGCGGAGTATCATTTGCTGCTGCTGCTTTCACTTGCATATTTGCTACTAATTCAGCAAGATTTGGAGTAGCTTTTGTAGCAAGCTGACGGTCGGTAGTTATAATCTCACCAACAGTATCAGTGCCATAAGAATTATAAAGAGCTCCTATGGTTGCTCCTGTCATTGTACTTGTCGCATTAGCGCCATAACCCTCTACCCCCGTATCTACCAAAGCTCCTGTTCCCGAAACAGAATCTATAGTATGGTCTGTGGTGGTTGAATATAGACCATCCCTTAATCCTCTTATATCAATATCCCAGCCATTCTCAGCATTTGTTCCCAAGCTAAGACCGATATCAATTGTTGATCCAACATTAAAAGTTCCGTCTGCCGTAACTAAAGGAGGCGTAATATCAAGTGTAGTTGTTGATACTTCAAAACTAAGCCAAGCTTCAACTATAGCTGTTACCGTTATGTCGGTACTGGTTGTCGTTTGAGCTTCCGCTCTTTGGGTTAAATAATCGTACCCTCCTCCTATTATTGAAACAAACACCAATACTGAAGCGATTAAGCAAGTCAGACCTGCAAGTATTACTTTTCTGTTTTTCAATAAAAATTCTTCCATTTTTTATTATTTTATTCTTTTAAATATAAAAACGACCTTTTTGGTTTTTTTAACCTTAAAATATTATAGCATAAAAAATAACTGTCAATATGTGGAAAACTAAAAAGTTAATTATATTTTGTTTACCTAAAAACTTCGATTAATTCTATCTCAAAAATAATATTTGCATTGGCCGGAATCATGCCACGTACCCCGCTTTCTCCGTAAG
>PWRH01000077.1 GCA_003556525.1 Candidatus Nealsoniibacteriota bacterium | reverse complement strand
TAAGAACCGCTTATTTTCAAATAACAAATAAAAATTTGCCGAAAATAGAGTTTGAAAAAGTTAGGGGAATGGAAGGGTGTAAAAAAGCTTCAATTAAAATTAAGGGCAGGAAAATTAATTTGGCTGTTGTTAACGGCATAGCCAATGCCAAAAAGATTTTAGAAGAAATGAAAAATTATGACTATATTGAGGTAATGTCTTGCTTTGGCGGATGTATTGGCGGAGGTGGACAGCCGGTTCCTGTTGATGCTAAAATAAGAAAAAAAAGGGCGGAAGCGCTTTACAAGGTTGATAAATCAAAAAAAATCAGATTAGCCCATGAAAATCATTTTGTAAATAAGGCGTATAAAGATTTTTTAACCTCCAAAGAAAAAATACATTCTATTTGCCATACAAAATATTTCCCTGAAAATAAATTAATAAAATAAAACATAAAACATATGAATCAAGCAAAAACTTTATCCATAAAAAAAGAAAATATTATAGTTTTAGCTCAATTTAGCGGGCTTATGGCAATTGCTTTAATTGCTCCGTTGTTGCAATATCAGGCAATAACAGGCACGATGGTTAATGCCGTGCTCTTTATATCCGTTATTGCTTTAGGAGTTAAGGCAGGCCTTTTAATCGGTTTAATTCCAAGCTTAATCGCCTTATCTTTCGGTTTGCTGCCAATAGTGCTTGCGCCAATGGTTCCCTTTATTGTTGTGGCAAATATGATTTTGGTTTTGGCTTTTAATTATTTAAGAAAAAATAATTATTGGTTTGCAGTTGTTTCAGCTTCGTTTTTAAAGTTTATTTTTTTATTTGGCATTGTTTCAGTATTAGCAGGTTTATTTTTAAAAGAAACAACCGCCTTAAAAGCAGCGGCAGTAATGATGGGTTGGCCTCAATTTTTAACCGCTTTAGCCGGTGGTTTAATAGCTTATTTGTTTTTAAAAGCCATTAAAAAAATATGAAAAAAATAATTATATCAGCTGCAGCCGCTATCTTAATAATAGCTGCTTTTTTTAGTTTTTACATTAGAAGCAGAAACGGGGAGTTTGATTTGGTTGAAGTTAAAAGAGGAGAGATTTATCAGGAAATATTTGAAAGCGGCCAGATTTTAAAAGGAGAAAGGGTTAATCTTAATTTTAATGTTGCCGGAAGAATTAATGAAATTAAGGTTCGTTCCGGAGATGAAGTCAGGCCGGGCCAAGAATTGGCAAGGCTGGATGATACTGATTTTAGAATACAGCTTGAAGAGGCAAAGATCGCTCTTGAGCTGGCTCAGTTGAATTTAAGTAAACTTTTAAGCGGAGGTACTTCCGAAGAAATAAGGATTGCCGAAACTCAATTGGAAAATACTCGGGTCTCTTTTAATTTGGCAGAAGATAATCTTGAAAAAAGTTATCAGACCTCAATAACCGTTTTAGACGGGTCTTATCCTTCGATTTATAATGCACTCGATTTTAGCAGAGAACTTGTTTTAAATTATATCTCTATTTATGACGAAGATGCCAGAAAAATAATGGCTGGGAGAGACGTTATAGAGGTATCGGAAAAAAATGCAAAAGAAAGCTTGGAGCAAGTGAAAAAAACACTTGGTAGTGATGATATTGAAAAAGCACTTTTAGTAATGGAAAAATCCTTAAGAGACAGTTTTAACAGTTTGGAAGCAATGCGTCAGGCAATTGAGGGTTCTGATATTTATAAAGATAAAATTCCGTCAACCGAAAAAGCTTCTTTAGAGAGTTTAAAAACAAGCTTGAATAATTTTTTAGCGAATATTATTAGTAGTCGCCAATCAATTTCCGCTGCAAAATCAAGCCTTCAGTCAGCTGAAAAAGGTCTTATTGAGGCAGAAAACCGGCTTGCTTTGGCAAGAGGAGAGGCTCGTCAGGTTGATATCGACCTTTACCAGGCTCAAATAAGGCAAGCTCAGGCAAGGGTGAGCTTATATCAAAACCAGCTTAACAATTCAAGGCTTACCAGCCCGATAAACGGTAAAGTTGTTGAAGTAAAAAAAAGAGTGGGGGAGCTGGCTCAACCTTCTTTTCAAGATGTTGTAGTAACAATTCTTCCTATTGTTCCCTATGAGATCAAGGTTGATATTTATGAGGAAAATATAGTTAATGTCAGTATTGGCAATCCTGTTGAAATTTCTTTGGTTTCTTTTCCCGGAGAAAGTTTTCGAGGAAAAGTTATCTCAATTAGTCCGGCTGAAAAAATAATTAATGAGGTGGTTTATTACGAAGCGACAATCGGGTTTGAAGAAACCCCTGAAAATATCAGACCCGGAATGACGGCTGATATTGTTGTTAAAACAGATATAAAAGAAGATGTTTTGATGGTTCATAGAGATGTTATTCAGAGGAAAAATAACAAAAGAATAGTTGAAGTTTTTGAAGACGACTTAATTAAAGAAAGAGAAATTGAGATAGGCTTAATAGGAAGTGACAATATGGTTGAAGTGGTTTCCGGGCTTCAAGAAGGAGAAAAAATAGTTTTAAGAAGATAAATTAATCAGAAAATTAATGCCCGAGCCAATTATTAAACTCGAAAATATTTGGAGAACTTATCAGTTGGGAAAAATTGAGTTTGCCGCCCTAAAAGGGGTAAGCCTGGAGATAGCTCCGGGCGGTTTTGTTACTATTATGGGGCCTTCGGGTTCGGGTAAGTCAACTCTTTTAAATATGATTGGAGTTTTGGATTTTCCGACTAAGGGAAAAGTTTATTTAAAAAACAAAGATATTTCTTTGCTCTCAGAAGATGAGCTTTCAAAATTAAGAGGTAAATCAATCGGTTTTGTTTTTCAGGAGTTTAATATTTTGCCGAATTTGACCGCTATTGAAAATGTAACCTTGCCAATGGTTTTTCAGGGAGTGGAAAAAAGGGAAAGAGAAAAAAGAGCAAGAGAGCTTTTAATTTCAGTAGAGTTGGAAGACAAGATAAATCATCAGCCTACGGAATTATCAGCCGGCCAAAGGCAAAGAGTGGCTATTGCCCGGGCTTTTGCCAATAATCCGGAAATGGTTATTGCTGATGAGCCGACCGGTAATCTTGACTCGGTCACCGGTAAAAAAATAATGGAAATTTTAACTGATTTTCATAAAAAAGAGGGAAAAACAATTGTTATTGTTACTCATGATTTAAATATTGCAAACTATGGGGAAAGATTAATAACACTAAAAGACGGTGAAATTGCCATTGATAATATTAATAAAAAATAAATACTTTTTATGAAAGATTTAAAGGAATATTTTTATTTGGCTTTGCGAAACTTAAGAACCCGGTCTCTTAGAAGCTGGCTGACTATTTTGGGTATTGTTATCGGTGTGTTTTTAATTATTTCTTTAATTTCTTTAAGCGGGGGATTAAGAGATACGATTATGGCTCAACTAAATATGATGGGGGGAGATTTGATATTTGTTATGCCCGGAGGCGATATGCAAGACATGATGATGGCTGTAATGGGGGGAACTGAATTAAGCGACACGGATATTAGAACAATAGAAAGAGTTAGGGGGGCTGAAACAGTGGTGGTCCTTCCTTACGGGAGTGAGGTTGCCAGGTATGAAGGGGTTTCCAAAATAGTTTTTTTGGCAGGCATTGATTGGGCGAGAGCCTCTTTGGTTATGAAGGAAGACATGGGTTGGCAGACAACAGAAGGAGACTTTCCAAGATCCGGCAGAAGAGAGGTTTTGATAGGCAGTTATGTCCACCAGGAAATTTTTCAGGGAATAAGAGTGGGTGATGAAATTATAATAAAAGGAAGAAGATTTAATGTTTCGGGTATTTTAATGTCTTTGGGTAACAGGCAGGATGACTCTATGATTGTTTTGGATCTGGAAGATTTCAGGTCTGTTACCGGAAAAAGAGAGGGAAGTCCTATGGCCATAGTTAAAGTAGCCTCCGGCTTTAATATTGATGATGTGGTTAAAGATATTGAGTTGGCTCTTGAAGAAACCGGCAAAAGAAGGGTTGGAGAGGATGCGCCTTCTTTTTCAGTACTTACCAGTGAAACCGTTTCGGAAATGGTGGGCAATATAATGGGTATTGTTCAGGTGGTAATTATCGGTTTTGCAAGTATTGCTTTAATTGTTGGAGGAATAGGTATAATGAATACAATGTATGCTTCAATTCGTGAAAGAACAAGAGAAATCGGCATTATGAAGGCGGTTGGCGCTAAAAATTCAGCCGTTCTTTCAATATTTTTAATTGAGGCAAGTATAATCGGAATTATCGGTGGAATAGGGGGTACTGTGTTGGGAATAGTTTTGGCCAAATCGGTTGAGCTATACGGCCAGGCAAATATGTTTTATATTACAGCTTCGGTTACGCCAAGACTTATTGTTTTTGGCTTGGCTTTTTCTTTTTTAGTCGGTTGTTTGTCCGGATTTTTACCTGCCAGAAGAGCTGCCGGATTAAGGCCGGTTGATGCACTCAGGCACCATGAATAACTTATTTTAAAATTTTAAGGACCAATTTTTATTTGACTTTTTTTTAAAATAATTT
>PWRH01000098.1 GCA_003556525.1 Candidatus Nealsoniibacteriota bacterium | reverse complement strand
TGGCTTAATATTTCTTTTACATAGACTTCTCTTGAGAGAAGTTCTTTTCTTTTTCTTCTGAACGGTTCCAAAGAATCAACCAAAAGAGTTGCCAATGATTTTTTAAATTCAGCGTAATTTTTATTTTTGAATTTGCTTTCCAATTCTTCAATACTTTTATCCGAAAACAATGAATAAATGGTTAAAAGGTTTGAAATGCCCGGCTTCTTCTTTTTATCGTATTTTATGGTTTTTCCCGTATCAGTGACTGCTTTCATAATTTTTGATTTTATGTCTTTTGGTTCGTCGAAAATAGCTATATAGCTTTCAGCAGGGTCACTTTTTGACATTTTTTTGGTCGGCTGAGAAAGGCTCATTATTTTTGCTCCGACTTTGGGCAGTTTTGTTTGGGGAATTTTAAAGGTGTCGCCAAATCTTTGGTTGAATTTTCGGGCGATTGTTCTTGCCAGTTCAACATGCTGGCTTTGGTCTTCACCAACAGGCACAATATCCGCTTTATACAAAAGAATATCGGCAGCCATTAAAATCGGATAATTTAAAAGTCCGGCATTGATATTTTTTTCGTATTTTTTTGATTTTTCTTTGTATTGGGTCATTCTGGTAAGGTCGCCCACAGGAGTAACGGTGTTTAGAAGCCAGCATAATTCAGCGTGTTCTTTAATCTGAGACTGGATGAATATTATTGATTTTTCAGGATTAACTCCGGCTGCCAAGTAAATTATTATTTTTTCCAAAATTAATTCTTGGAATTTTTTTATATCGTAGGGAACGGTTATTGCATGCCAATCAACAATACAAAAAACACATTCGTTTTTTTTCTGAAGCTCGATCCATTGCTTAATCGACCCCAAGTAATTTCCTATATGAAGCTGTCCTGTCGGCTGAATGCCTGAAAATATTCTTTTCATATATAATATTTTAACTTATTTGATTTAAAGAGGTCAAACTTCTATTACTACGGGCAAAATCATGGGCCTTCTTTGGGTTCTGGTATGGAAATATTGACCGATTTTATTTCTTATTTCGTCTTTAATATAGCTCCAATTTACGGTTCCACCCGAACCGGTTGCTTGGTGGACAATTTCAATAACTTTTTTGCGGGTATCTTTAAGCAGGTCTTTTGATTCTCTTAAATAAACAAACCCTCTTGAAATAATGTCGGGTGAACCCTTTACTTTTCCTGTTTGCCTGTCAACCGCCACAACAATAACAAACATTACGTCTTTGGCCAACATTTGCCTGTCTCTTAAAACAACTTCGCCAACATCGCCGACACCCAGTCCATCGACCATAACATGGTTTGAGGGCACTCTTGATTTTTCAATAAATATTTTATCAGGATTTAAATTGATTACTTGGCCGTTTTCAGCCACAACTATATTTTTTTCCGGCATTCCTGTTTCTTTGGCAATCATTGCATGGGCGACCAGCATTGAATATTGGCCGTGAACCGGCAATATGAATTTCGGTTTTAAAATTTCTATTATTTTTTTGAGTTCTTCTTTTTGAGCGTGGCCTCCGGCATGAATGTCCATCATTTTATAGTGAAATACATTCGCCTTTTGCCTAAGAAGGTCGTCTTTAAGGTTTTGAACGGTTCTCTCATTTCCCGGAATAACCGAAGAGGAGAGGATAACGCTGTCACCTTTTTTAACCCGGATAAAAGGATGTTCCTTTGTCGCTATTCTCATTAAAACAGCTGACCCTTCGCCCTGGGCTCCGGTGCATAAAACAGTTATTTTTGAGTCCGGATATTTATCAATGTCTTTTGACTTGATGATTGTTTCTTTTTTGGATTTGATATAGCCCAATTTTTTGGAAATTTCGAAATTGGTTTTCATTGAATATCCTTCAATAATAACTTTTCGATTGTATTTTTCAGACAAGGTTATTATTTGTTGCACCCTGTTTATTAAAGAAGCGAAAGTGGCGGCAATAATTCTGCCCTCCGCTTTTTGAAAAATTTCTTCCAGGTTTTTTCCGATTGTTTTTTCCGAAAGGGAATGGTTTTCTTCTTCCGCTCCGGTTGAGTCGGAAAGAAGCAATAAAACTTTTCTTTTGCCGAATGATTTTATTTTTTCAAAGTCGGTTGGTAGGTCGGCTATTGGGGTGGAGTCAAACTTAAAATCAGAGGTATGGACAATATTTCCAACCGGGGTTTCGATAAATATGCCAAGGTTGTCGGGGATATTGTGGTTTTGGCGGAAGAATTCTATTTTAAAATCTCCCATTTTAATTTTGGAGCCGTTTTTAACTTCGGTTATTTTAACCGGCGGCTGGTTTGAAAAATCTTCCTGCCTTTTCATTATTATTCCCTTGGTTAAAGGCGAGGCGAAAAACTCAAATCCCGGATGCCAAATTTTATCTATTATATATGGAATTGCGCCGATATGGTCGTAGTGGCCATGGGTAAAAACCACTCCCAATATTTTCTTTTTACTTTCTTTTAAATAGCTTATATTGGGAATAATATAATCAACCCCGGGCATGGTTTCTTCGGGCATTCTAAAGCCCATATCGCAGATTAAAATCTCTTTTTCGGTTTCAAAAAGAGTCATATTTCTTCCCACTTCGCCTAAACCGCCAAGTGGAATAACTTTTAAGTTTTGTTGGTTTGGATTTTTAGTCATATAATTAGTTTATAATTTTTAAGTTTGCTTGAAGCAAAAATTGGTGCGGACGGTGGGACTTGAACCCACACGAGGATTAACCTCCTTGGTTCCTGAAACCAAGGCGTCTGCCGATTCCGCCACGTCCGCTTCAGACATTCGGTTTTTTAAAGGTTGAGTTCCTTTAGGTATTTTTTGAATTCTTTTGAAAATTCCGGAGAAGAGAGAGCAAAATCAACAACGGTTTTTAAGTATTCGAGCTTGTTGCCCGTATCGTAATACTTTCCGTTTTTAATTTCGCAAGCATAAACAGGATAATTTTTATTGATTAATTTGTTTATTGCATCAACAAGCCAAATTTCTCCGTCTTTGCCCGGTTTTAACCCTTTGATTATTTTAAAGATTTCGGGCGGAAGAATATAGGCGCCATGGGTTGCCAAATTGGAAGGGGCTTTTTGGGGCGACGGTTTTTCAACTATTTTTTTAATTCTAAAAACATTTTTTTCAACCTGTTTGACATCAGCTATGCCGTATCTTGAAACACTTTCTTTGTCTTCAATTCTAACTGCGGAAATAACGGCACCTTTGTATTTTTTGTGGACTTTTATCATTTGAGAAAGCCGGGCCGGTTTGGCAGAGATAAATTCGTCTCCCCACAAAACCGCAAAATGCTCATCGCCAATAGCCGGCTGGGCAGCTAAAACAGGCACAGCATTTCCATAAAGCTCGCTTTTTTGCCTTAAATATATAAAATTGGCCATTTCAGCGATTTTTTTAATTTCTTTTAATTGTTTTTCCTTACCTTTTTCTTCCAAAGATTTTTCCAGGTCCAAAAATCTGTCGAAGTGGTCTTCGATCGCTCTTTTGTGCCAGCCCGTAACAATAATAATATCTTTGATTCCGGAAAAGGCTGCTTCTTCGGCAACATATTGAATTACCGGTTTATCGACAACCGGAAGCATTTCTTTCGGCATTGCTTTTGTTTGGGGTAAAAATCTTGTCCCCATTCCGGCAGCCGGAATAACGGCTTTTTTAATTTGATTTGGCATTTTTAATTTTATTGATTTATTGATATTGGCGACTATTTTTAAAAAATAAAATTATCCCAAAAAACTTAAATCTTTCGGGATTTTTTTTGAGGGTTTTTTGAATTTTAATTTCGGCACTTTTTTGTATTTTTCATTTTTAATCCAACCGTTTTTAGTGTAGAAATAGCAGGCACCGGACAGTTTTTCAAAAAGCCGGTATTCGCTTTGGCAGCTTTTTGAAATCCAGTTTGCCATTTCCAGTTTTTTTCTTGAAGGATTGATTGTAACATGGCCGTAAAAGGGCGGAATTATTACAACATCTCCCTTTTTAGCCTTAACCGCATAAACGTCTTCTATTATGTATTTGCTTCCTTTTTGCCTTTTTTGAAGTAGATAAATTGCTTCTCCTTTTAAGACAATATATATTTCTCCGTAATCTTTTAAATGGTCGTGGCCTTTTGTTTTAACAAATTCTTTGCCAAGCATTTTGGCCGGAATAACGGTAATATCGTATCTTAGTCCGTCTTTTTCACTAACTTTGCGATGCATATAATACAGTTCATAATTGGGTGCGTTTTTGAGCCATTCCTTGTCATAGACAACTTCTTTTATGTCGTTTAAGTAACGAATATCGGGCTTTGTGAGTTTTATTGCCATGTTCTTTTTGTTTTAATATACCAATTTTCAATATTGATAAACCTTTTTGAAGGTTCGGCTATTATTTTATCCGAAACTCCGTTTAATTCTTTGGAAACCAGATAAGTATGTTTTGGATTATAAAGAAATATTGCCGGAACATCTTCAATAATAATGTCTTGGAATTTTTCCAAAGTTGAACTTCTTGTTTCTTGGTCTTGTGTTTGGCGGGCTTTTTCCAAAAG
>PWRH01000012.1 GCA_003556525.1 Candidatus Nealsoniibacteriota bacterium | reverse complement strand
TTAGTTGAGATGGGTATTTCTAAAAACAAAATAAAAAAAGATTATTTTCCGGGCTATAGTGAAATTTAAACAATTTACCTATATTTTTGATTTTTCGTCTTTTCCTTCTATGCAATAGTAATAGTTTGAGAAACGATTAAGCTTCCAAACAAGGCATTTGTCGCAAATGCAGCCTTTTTCTTCTATTTTTTTATCACTTTTTGCTCTTTCGCAATAAACTTTCGGGTCTTTTTTTGGATAACTCGGGCATTTATGACAAATACAAAGCGGAAAAACCATTTTTAATAAAATATTTTTAATTGTTTGGTTCATAGCTTTTATACCCTATTCTCTTACTTGGCCTTTTCCTTTTATGGTCCATTTATAGGTGGTTAGCTCTTCGATACTCATTGGTCCTCGGGCATGAAGTTTTTGGGTTGAAATTCCAATTTCTCCACCCAGTCCGAATTGAGAACCGTCCGTAAAACGGGTAGAGGCATTATGATAAACACATGAAGCGTCCACTTCTTGAAGAAACTTTTCAGCGTTTTTGTTATTTTCAGTAATAATTAATTCCGAGTGTTTGGTTGAGTGGTCGTTTACATGCTCTATTGCTTCGTTTATATCTTTAACTGTTTTTACAGCTATTTTTAACGATAAAAATTCTTTACCAAAGCTTTGTTTTGTAGCTTTTTTAAGATAAGGATATTTTTTCTTTTCTAAGATCCGATAACTTTCTTCGTCGGCAAAAATTTCCACTTTTTCTTGCTTTAACTTATCGGCAATTGAAGGCAAGCATGTAGAAAGCTCTTTTTTATGGATTACCAGGGTATCTAGGGCATTACAGACCGAAGGACGGGATGTTTTAGCGTTAAAAACTATATCTGTCGCCATTTTGGATTTTGCGCCTTTATCGATAAAAGCATGACATACTCCTGCTCCGGTTTCTATAACCGGTATTTTGGAATTTTTTTGGACAAAATTGATTAAGCCCGGTCCTCCCCGAGGAATAATCAGGTCAACATAATCTTTAGCCTCCAAAAGATTAGAAATTATTGACTGATCTTTCGGATCTATATTTAAAACCAAATCTTCGGACAAGCCGGCCTTAACAATTGCCTGCTTTATTAGTTTGACTAAAAAGTAATTGCTATTCCAAGCCTCTTCTCCCCCTTTTAGAATTACAGCATTGCCTGATTTTAGGCACAAACTGACAACATCTACGGTTACATTTGGCCGAGATTCGTAAATTACACAAATTACTCCAAAAGGAACGGTTACTTTTTTAAGCTCCAATCCGTTTTTCAGCTGTTTTTTTTCTAAAATTTTTCCTATTGGATTTTTTAGGCTTATTACTGTATTTATGTCTTCGATAATTGAATCGATCCGATCGCTTGTTAGAAGCAGTCTGTCGCGCATTGGGTCGTTTTTATCAAACTTATCAACGTCTTTTTTATTGAATTTTAAAATCTTTTCTTTGTTATTGTATAAGGCGCTTTTTATTTCGCGCAACACTTTATTGCGCTGATTGTCGGAATATTTTTCCAGAGTTAGACCGGCTTTTTTTATTAAAGATAATTTTTTAATTAAGTTTTTTTTGTTCATAATTGTTTTTTTAATTCTTGGCTGCGATTAAAGGCAGACAAGATCGCTTTTTTAAAAATTTTATCGACTTTGTTTTTTTTGAAAACTTCCAATGCCGAAGCAGTGGTTCCTTTTTTAGATGTTACTTGTTTGCGTAATTTTTCCGGAGAAATGTTTAATTCTTTTTGCAAATTTATCGACCCTCTAAAAGTTTCATTAACAAGCTTATAGCTTAAGTCTTTAGACATTCCCAAATCTTGGGCAGCTGCCATGATTAGTTCTTGAAAAAGAAAAACATAGGCAGGCCCGGATCCTGAAACAGCGGTTGAAAAATCAATCAATCTTTCTTTATCAACCTCTATTTCGGTTCCCAAACTTTTTAAAACTTTTTTTACATATCTTTTTTCTTTTTGTAGAACTTGAGAAGAAGACTTCCAAACCGTTATTGATTGCCCGATTTTAGCGGGCAGATTGGGCATGGCACGTATAACCTTTTTAACACCCAATGATTTTTGAATGGTTTTAATATCTATTCCTGCCATTATGGAGATAATTATATGAGAATCATTAAGATTGGTTTTTCTGAGTTCTTGAGATAGCTTTTTAAAATCTTGCGGCTTAACAGCCAAAATCAAAATTTGAGATTTATCAACCAATGTTTTTTTATCGTCGGCATGATCGGCAACAATAATCTGAGACCGGCTCACTGTTTTACTTTTAACCAAATATTCGATAAAAATACTGCCCATTACTCCGGCACCGATAATGCCTATTTTATTTTTTAACTTCATTTTAATAAGCTTAAATTATCAATATGGATTATTTCTTTGGGAAACTGTTCTCGAATAATTTTTTTATCTCTTAAGCTAATAAGCGGTATTAATTTTTTTGAGCTGTAATTAACCATTCCAAAGGCAAAAACCTCTCCCTTGAGGTCTACAACATTAACAAGATCATTTTCTTCAAAGTTTCCTTTAATTTGACGAACGCCAACCGCCAGTAAACTGTTTTTATTTTCCAAAGCTTTTCTTGCGCCTTGATCAACAATGATTTTTCCCTGAGAAACAGTACCGATTAGGAGCCATTTTTTCCTCTCCGACAGCTTGTTTTTTTCGGTCAAAAACTTAGTGCCAACAGGCTTATTTTTTAATATTAAATTAGTAATATTTTCCGGCTTAAGTCCGTTGATAATATAGGTTTCCACTCCGCAAGTAGTTGCCAATTTAGCACCTTTTAGTTTGGAAAGCATTCCGCCCCGGCCCAGAGACGATGTTTCCTGAGAACACATTTTTTGTACCTCCAAGTTTACATTTTTTACTTTTTTAACAATAAAAGCATCTTTATCGACTCTGGGATCTGCGGAATAAAGACCGTCCAAATTAGTTAAAAAAACCAGTTTTTTGGCATCGGACAATACCGCAATCATTGCTGCCAAAGAATCGTTGTCTCCAAAAGTATTTTCCAAAATAGTAGCGTCATTTTCATTAACAATCGGAATAACTTTACTATTCATCAGTTCAAACAAAGTTTCTCTTAACTGCTCGAGCCTTTGCCGGTCTTTAAAACAGTTTGGAGATACCAAAATCTGGGCAATTTTAATATTTTGCTTTTCAAAAAAATCATAATAATGTTTTATTAGTTTTGCTTGGCCCAATGATGCCAAAGAGGTGCGAGGAAAAGACTTTTTGCCGATAGTTTCTTTTCCTGATGCTACGGCACCCGAAGCAACAATAATAACCCTTTTCTTTTCTTTGTTAATTTTTCCAACCTGCGCCACTATCTTTTTCATTACTTCCAAGTTTAGGCAATTATTATCGAATAAAACATTTGTACCAATTTTGAAAACAATAGTCATATAATTTTAATTTATTTAACTATAACACAACATAATAAAAAAAATAATATAAAAAAATAAAAAAGGAGCTAAAATTTTTAAAAATAAGCTCCTTAAAATTAGATATATACAGTTTCTTTTAAGTTAATTCTCGATTGGTCTTGGGGTTATACGTACCAGAGATACTTCCCGACCCTCAACAGCGGCATAAATAGCTCCATCGTGCAGGCCAACCGCTACATCGCGCACTCGCCAACCTTCTTGGCCCAGCAAAGGGTCCAATTCTTCAAGCCCTTCATCCGTTATTCGAAAATGAGCTAAATACTGGCTTGCAAGACCGCCTACAAACAAATCCCCTTGCCATTCTGAAAAACCCTCTGCATTATAAAATACCATTCCGGCAGGTGGAAAACCTCCTGTATTACACTCCCAGTAATGAATTGGGTCTACAATATCGTCTCTGTCCCAAGGTAAACTACCGATGGGTCTGCCGGTTATATAGTCACAACCGGTATGAGTTTCCGGCCAACCGTAATTACCACCGGCCCTTATAATATTTATTTCGTCACCATCGCGCTCTCCATGTTCGCTCTGCCACAACTCTCCTGTTTCAGGGTGTAGTGCCAAGCCTTGTGAATTTCTATGTCCATATGAATATATTTCGTCGAGCACATTTGGGTCTCCTACAAAAGGATTATCATCGGGAATACTGCCATCACGAAATAAGCGCAAAGTGCTTCCAAGAACGTTACTTGTGTCTTGTGATACATGGTTTTCAAAATTTTTATCACCTCTGTCGCCAATTGTTACAAACAAATAATCTCCATCTATAACCACCCTTGACCCATAATGGCTTGTTCCGCCCTGGAAAGGAGTAGCGATATATAGAGCTTCGGTATCTTTGAGGGTTAATAATTCAATGTCAAGGATTGCTCGTGCCAAATGAGTGGCCGTACCCTCGTTTCCTCCTGCCGAATAAGTAAAATATATACTTTTATCATCGTCAAATTCTGGCGATACGGCAATATCGAGTAATCCTCCCTGCCTCCTACTATTTACTTCGGGAGCCCCGTTTATTTCCAAAATTTCCAAAGTCTCGGTATCGATAATAAATAGACGCCCTGAATTTTCCGTAG
>PWRH01000075.1 GCA_003556525.1 Candidatus Nealsoniibacteriota bacterium | reverse complement strand
TTAGAAGAAGAGGTGGAAGAAGAAATAGAAGAATAGGTTAGGTTTTTTAAAGGGCCCTGGATAACCAGGGCTTTTTATTTGTATTTTTTTTAAAAAAGAGTAAAATGAAAAAATGATTGTCATTTTAATTGGTTATCTGATTTTGATTTTAATATGTGCTTTTTTAATGAGCGTTATTCTTTTTCATTTTAAAAAAATAAAAATTATTCCCGATATTACAGACGAAAAAGTATTGAAAATTTTTTTTATCGGTAATATTTTTTTCTTTATTTTTAGTTTGATTTTTTTAATACTTCTATGATTAATCTTAAAAATGATGAAAAGATTCAGGTAATAAAAAGAAGACATTGGTTAGTTTTTTTCTTAGAACTTTTTCCAATAACGATAGTTACTTTATTATTATTTCTGTTTTCTCTTTTTCTTCTTTTTTCTTTTCCTGCTTCTTGGGGAGAATTTTTTAGCAATAACTTAAATTTTTTTAGTGAGATTTCTCCTAAATATTTTTTATCTTTTTTAATTTCTTGTGTTTTGTTAATCTGTTGGCAGATCATCTTTTTAATTATTATTCACTATTTTTTAGATTGCTGGATAGTAACAAATAAAAGAACTATTCATTTTGAACTAGTAGGTTTGTTTTCTAAAAAGTATGCCAGCATTGATCATGATAAAATACAGGATATTACTATTAAGGTTAACGGTTTTTTGCCAGTTATCTTTAAATATGGTAATTTAAGAATACAGACAGCTGGTGCTTTCAAAGAGTTTATTTTCAAGCAAATACCAGATCCTTTTGGAACAAAAGAAATAATCATTGCCCAACAAAGGTCGAAAAAATAAAATAAAAAATTATGAATAAAAAATTATTAATTCTTGTCTTAATTGTTATTTTTGTCGTGTTAGCCGTAGTCTATTTTACCACCGAAGTGGATGAAATAGACGATTTAGCAGGGGCTAGGGAAGTAGCTCAATCCTGGATTGAGAATTCCGCTCCTACTTATGTTTATGACGGTTATGATTTGGAGCTTTTATCGGAACAAGAAATGGAAGATGCCTTTGAATTCTTATTTGCCTTTGAAACAAGGGCGGGAGGTTACGGAGACAGAACCGATGAAATGGTTATTCAAGTTATTACTCCCAGAGAAATCTTGGTCCGAGTAGAGAAAGGAGAAGTAGTAAAAGCTATTACCGACGAAGTCTACGATGAAATTGAGGGTGAATTTATTGAAGTAGAAACTACATTGATTGACCTATATTTTGTCGAAGTAGTTGATGGAATGGAGGAAATAGTTTCAATCGAAAGAGAAATCGAAAAAAGAGAAGATATAGCTACAGCTACGCTAGAGGAACTTTTAAAGGGAATTGAAGAAGAAAATTATTCCAGTGCAATTCCGGAAGGGGTTACTCTTCAAAGCTTAGTTATTGAAGACGGAGTAGCTAAAGCTGATTTTTCTTCTGAACTGGACGAAGTAGCTGGTTCAGCAACAGTAATAGCTGTTAGAGAACAAATAGAGAAAACCCTTTTACAGTTTGAAACCATTGAGGAAGTGGTAATTTCTGTTGACATGAGAACAGAAGATATTTTGCAGCCTTAGTATGATCAGAAAAGGTGAAAAATTTTATCTTATTGCTGGTCCTTGTGCTATTGAATCAGAAAAACAGCTTTTTGAAACGGTCTCTAAAATTTATCAAAATATTGATTATTTAAGAGCCGGGGCCTATAAACCAAGGACCAGCCCTGACAGTTTTCAAGGGTTGAAAGAAGAAGGTTTAAAAATTTTAGCCAAAGTAGCCAAAAACTTTAATCTTTTAACCGTTACTGAAGTTTTGGACACTAAAGACGTTCAATTAGTAAGCTCTTATACCGATATTTTACAGATAGGGGCAAGGAATATGCAGAATTATGCTTTATTGAAAGAAGTAGGGAAGATTAAAAAACCTGTTCTTTTGAAAAGGGGATTGGCCGCTACCGTTGGCGAATGGTTGTCGGCTGCCGAGTATATTTTGTCGGGAGGCAACAAAGAAGTTATTTTATGTGAAAGAGGAATAAGAACTTTTTCTCAAGAGACCAGATTTACTCTTGATTTAGCCGGAGCCGTTAAAGCTGCTCAAAAATCAAGCCTACCAGTTATAATAGACCCCTCTCACGCCACCGGGGAAAAAGATTTGATAGAATCTATGACCCTAGCAGCTAAGGCAGCTGGTTTGGATGGGGCGATGATAGAAGTTCATTATCAGCCAGAAAAAGCCAAGTGTGACGGGAAACAATCATTAACTCCAAGAGAGTTTAATGAATTATATGAAAAACTATAATAATTTGATTCTTTACGCTATTTTTTCACTTTCGAATAAAAGAGAAAAATGTTTTTTTGAGAATATAACGAAAGAATGTTTTACTCTTTTTCCAGAAACTTTTTCTTTGTTTCGTTATCCAAAGTGGCCCGATGCTAGAAAAATAGACAGACCCTTAAGGAAATTAAAACAGAAAGGGATAATTAAAAAAGATCGTGATAGTTATTATTCCTTCACTAAAAAGGGAGAAAAGAGGATTAAAGAAGTAGTGGCAACTTTAAAGCAAGGGAAATTAAATTTTTGATACTATGCATATTTTATTGTACATATTTTTTATCATTTTAATCTATTATGGTTTTTTAGGCATGTTTGTTCCTCAAGAACAAAGGGCTATCACTTGGGCTACTCTTAAAGCGATACCCTTTAAGCTTTGGGGAATAATAGTTATTTTAATAGGAGTTTTTTTATTCCAAATGGCTGAGCTTTTTACTTTCCCTTTATTTATTTATCTTTTGTCTCTTTTGTTCTTCATAGAAGGCTCTTTGTTCTTTTTTCTTCCCAAAAAAAAGATAAAAGAATTAGTTCATTATTGGTTGCTAATGCCCAATAATTTAATTAAACTAATTAGCCTTTTTTATGTCCTTTTAGGGGTTGTTCTTTTTCTTCTTTTCCGCTATTGACAGAAAATTAATAACTTGTATACTAAATTTAGTTCTTCAGTTAAAACTTTTTTAAAGGAGGGAAAGAGAATGAAGTACAAAGATATCATTCTTAGTATTGATATTTTAATTCTGATCGTATTTACTCTCATAGTAATTATGAAGGTAATTTAAAACCGAGGCCCGGCGGTTAAAACCAAAGGGTCTTTTATTATTGACAAAAACTAATAATTAATATATAATAAGGTTAGTTCGTTGACGTTAAGGTTACTTTTGAAAAGGAGATAAACGATGAAGACTATGAGCTTGTTGATGGCGAGTTTTTTTGTTTTCTCGACTGTTTCTCTCGCTCGGATGGTAGAGAGAGAGGAAACTACCGTAATAGTTATTCATCATTCTGCTACAGAGCAGGGTGATGTAGACTCTTTTCGAAGGCATCATGTGGGGGTGAACGGTTGGAATGATATTGGTTATCATTACGTGATAACCAAAGATGGTGAAATCCAACCGGGACGGGCAGAGCACCTTCAAGGAGCTCATGCTCGAACCGGGAGAGACTTCAACCGAAACCCTTTCAGCCTCGGAGTGGTTTTTGTCGGCCACTCTGAGTATAATGAGGAGCAACTACGGTCAATGGTGGTGCTTTTGGCCGATTTATGCCAAAGGTATAAGATTAATCCCTTGGATCTTTCGGAAAAAGGAGGGATTCAGGGACATCATGAAGAATGTCCTGGAGTTGACTTGGATATTCTTCGAAGTTTGACCGCTCGGTTACTGATTCAAAAACTGTTTTAGTAACCGAGCAATCTTTTAATAGCCCCGAGAATTTAATTTCGGGGCTTTTTTATTTCTTTTTAATGTGTTACAATTTAAAAATATGAAAGAACAAAAAACAAAAATAATAGCCACCTTAGGACCTTCTTCTGATAAAAAAGAAACAATTAGAGATTTGATTCTGCAGGGGGTAAACGTTTTTAGATTTAATCTAAAACATAATGAAATTTCTTGGCACAATAAAAGAATAAAAAGAGTTCAAGAAGTGGCTAATAAGCTCAAGAAAGTTGTCGGCATCCTTATAGATTTACAAGGACCGGAAATCAGGATAGACACCAAAGATAAAAAAATAATTCAAGTTAAAAAGGGAGAAAAAATAACAATAGGGGACTCTTTTTTTTCTAAAGAGATACAAATAGCCGTTTTGAATAAAGTAGTTTTTAAAACCCTAAAAAAAGGTGATATTTTTTTGATTGATGATGGGTTTATAGAAATGAAAGTCGTTTTTAAGAATAAAAACCTGATTAAGGCCGAGGTGATCCAGGGAGGAAAGATTAAGAATAAAAAAAGCCTGAACATTCCCAAGAGAAAAATAGAGCTTTCTTCTTTAATAGACCAAGATATTAAAAGATTGGATCTAATTACTAAAAATAAAGTTGATTTTATTGCTCTTTCTTTTTCTCGGACCAAAAAAGATATTGATATTTTGAAAAAAGAAATTGAAAAGAGAAAAATTAAAGCTCAGATTATCGCTAAGATAGAGTGTCAGGAAGCTTTGGACAATATTGATGAATTAGTAGAAAACTCTGACGGAGTTATGATAGCTAGAGGAGATTTAGGAGTAGAGGTTCCGATTGAACAACTGGCTTTTTGGCAAAAAAATATTATTAAAAAATGCCGACTGCAAAGAATTCCAGTTATTATTGCTACTCAGATGTTACATTCTATGGTTGAAAATCCAAGACCAACCAGAGCAGAGGCTATTGACGTAGCCAGCGCTGCTTTTGACAAAGCAGATAGTGTTATGCTTTCTGAGGAAACAGCCACCGGTAAATATCCAATAAAAGCGGTTCAAGCTATGGCTAAGATTCTTTTGTTTAATGAACAAAAAGCTGTTTTTGAAAATTTACAATTAAAACCCTATAATGTAGTGGAACTAATTGCCAGCTCCGTTATTTCTATAGTGGAAAAACAAAGCCTTTTAAAAGTAGAAAAAATTCTTGTTTTTACCGAGTCTGGTTATACGGCAAAAGTAATAGCTAGTTTTCGTTCCCGAGCGGAAATAATTGCCATTACCAACAATAAAAAGACAGCGGAAATCTTAACTATGTCTTTTGGCATTAACCCAATTTGTGTTCCTAAATCTTACTCTGAAAAAAAGATATTTGATCTATTAAAAAAGAAAAAAATAGTCAAAGATAAAGAAATATTGGCTATTATTCACGGGAAACAAAAGAAGAAAATTAACGTTTTTAATTCTTTCTCTCTAATTAAAATATGAACTTGAAAAAAGCCATTGAAAAAAGGAGATCCATAAGGCTATTTCGAAAGAAGGAAGTTTCAGAGAAAATTTTAAGACATTGTATTGATCAGGCAAGATATGCTCCTTCGGCTAATAATAAACAACCCTTGGAATATTTAATTGTTAATAATAAAAAGAAAGATGAATTATTTCGATGTTTAACTTTCGGAGGAGAGATTGACAATAAGGAAGGGAGACCTTCGGCCTATATCGTTGTTCTTGACAAAAACGATAAAGATATTGATGTTGGTTTAGCTGTTCAAAATATTGTTTTAACTGCTTTTTCTCAGAAATTAGGAAGTTGTATTTTAGGAGCCATTGATAGAGAAAAAATCAGGGATCTTTTTAATATTCCCTCAAACTTAAAGATAAAGCTAGTTATAGCTTTAGGTTATCCGGCGGAAAAACCGGTGATCGAAGAAACAGAAGGTCCTCTTGAATATAAAAGAAAAAACGGGGTTTTGATTGTTCCTAAAAGAAAGTTAAAAGATATCATTCGTTATGAAAAATAAATTAATTATTTTTTTAATTCTTCTATTATTTCCTTTTTTGATTCTTTATTTTCTTTCCCAGCCGGTAGAAAAAGAAAGAGAAATTTCCATTCAGGAAATTTTAATAAAAGAAGATTTAAATAATAATTCTGAATTAACCAAAGAAGGTATTATTGTTTTCACTAATTCTCGAAGAGAAGAAAAGAAAATCGATCAACTCAAAGAAAACGATCTTTTAAACAAATTAGCCAAAAAGAGAATTGAAGATATGATAGAAAAAAATTATTTTGATCATCTCTCAGAAAAAGAATTTAAAAAAGAAGCAGAGTCTAAGGGTTATTCTTTCTTATTATTAGGCGAAAATATCGCTAGAGGTAATTTTTTAAATGATCAAAGCTTAGTTGAAGCTTGGATGGATAGTCCTTCTCATAGAGAGAATATTTTAGATAAAAGATACGAAGAAATAGGATTGGCTATTAAAAATGATTTGATTATTCAAATATTTGGGAAACCTCAAACCGAGTCTTTTTTTAAAAATGAGCTTTTTTTAGCTAATATTACTTTGCAAGAAAATATGGCTAACTTTTTAGGATTAATTAAAAATGGAAGATCTTTTTGATCAGAAAAAATTTGAAAAACCATTAGCCGAAAAAATGCGACCTGAGAATTTCGAGAATTTTTTTGGCCAACAAGAACTTTGTGGTAAAAATAGCCCTTTGAGAAAACTGGTTGAAAAGGACCAAATTAATTCTTTGATTTTATGGGGACCGCCCGGTTCCGGTAAAACCACTTTGGCCTATATCATCGCTAAAAAAACGAAAGCCTTTTTTAAAAAATTTGATGCCGCTAGCACTGGAGTAGCTCAAGTTAAAAAAGAAATAGAAAGGGCCAAAGAAAGAAGAAAGTATAATGAACAAAAAACCATTGTTTTTATTGATGAGATTCATAGATTTAACAAAGCCCAGCAGGACATTCTTTTATCTTCGGTAGAGCAGGGGATTATTACTTTGATTGGAGCGACAACAGAAAACCCTTCTTTTGGAGTTATCTCCCCTTTGATTTCCAGGTCTATCGTTTATTCTTTAAAACCCTTATCTAAAGAGGCCTTGGAAAAAATTATTATTAGAGGAGCAAACAGCTTGGAAAAAAAATTAAGCAAAAAAGCAATAGAAAAGCTAATTAATTATGCTGACGGAGATGCTCGGGCAGCTTTAAACGGGTTGGAATTTGCCAGTAAACTTTTTGAAAAAGAAGCTTTTAAGGAAAAAGATATTGAAAGAGTTTTAAAAGAACACGCCTTAAGATATGATAAAAAAGGAGAAGAACATTATAGTTTAATTTCTGCTTTTATTAAATCAATGAGAGATTCTGATGCTTCAGCCGCTCTTTATTGGTTTTCAAGAATGATATTGTCAGGAGAGGATCCTAGATTTATTGCTCGAAGAATGATTATTTTTGCTTCCGAAGATATTGGTTTAGCTGATTCTCAAGCTTTGTCGGTAGCTATAGCTACGGCCCGGGCGGTAGATCAAGTGGGGTTGCCGGAAGCTCAGATTAATTTGGCCCATGGTATTTGTTATCTTTCTTTGGCCAAAAAAAACAATAATTCTTATTCCGCTTTGTTAAAAGCTCAAAAAGATGCTAAAAAGGGGTCGTACCCAGTTCCTCTTCATTTAAGAAATGCCGTTAATGATTTTTTAAAAGAAAAAGGATACGGAAAAGGTTATCAATATGCTCATGATTTTAAAAAAATTAATCAAAAACACTTTCCAAAAGAAATTGGAGAGAAAAAATACTTATGAAGAAAAAATACTTTTTTATTCCCGAAGATAATTCCTTTTTTAAAGAACACTTAAAGGATGTTTCTTCCATTAGGGTTTCTCGAATACTAAATGAGTTCGTTCATGGTTTTAGTTTTTTAAAAAAACAAAAAAACACAGTTACTTTTTTTGGCTCAGCTAGACTTTCTCCTTCTCATGAATATTATCGAGAAGCTGAAGAGTTGGCTTTTGCTTTGTCTAAAAAAGGATTTACCGTAGTTACCGGCGGCGGGGGAGGAATAATGGAAGCGGCCAACAAAGGAGCCCATGAGGCGGGGGGAAAATCAGTCGGCCTGAATATTATCCTTCCTGAAGAGCAAGGATTGAATAAATATGATACTGACAGTGAAACCTTTCATTACTTTTTTGTTAGAAAAGTGATGCTTGCTTTTGCCTCTCAAGCTTATGTTTTTTTTCCGGGGGGTTTTGGTACTCTTGATGAATTTTTTGAAATTATTACTTTGATTCAAACTAATAAGATTAAAAAAATACCTATTGTTTTAATCCACAAAGAATACTGGCAACCTTTATTAGGTTGGTTAGAAAAAGATTTAGCCGGAAAACACAAAACTATCGGCAAAAAAGATAGTGATTTGTATACTTTAGTAGAAAGCACCGAAGAGGCCCTAAGGGCAATCGAAAAATTAAAAAAGAAATACCAAAAACTTTATGTCTAAAATTTGGATTTCCCATACTGGTTTAAATAATTTTAAAAATTGCCAAAGATCTTATTATTACAACCATTTATATAGAAACCCTAAAACTGGCAAAAAAATACAAATAGTCAGCCCCTATTTATCTTTAGGAAGCGCCGTTCATGAAGCGATAGAAGAAGGTAAAGGGGAAGACCTTTTAAAAAGATTTGAAAAAATATGGAAAAAATATCAAGGGAAGAAGGGAGGATTTGCTTACAAAAAACAGGAAGAACATTTTAAAAAAAGGGGAGTGAAAATGATTAAAGTTGCTCAAAAATCTCAAGTTTTTAAAAACCCTAATTTTGATGTTACCGATTCTTTGCCTAAAATGCCTCTCTTTAAAGATGTTTTTTTAGTGGGCAGTATTGATTGGGCTGAGATTTTACCTGATAAAAGTCTTCATATTATTGATTTTAAAACCGGTAAAAATAAGGAAAAAGAAGCTTCTTTACAGCTTTTTATTTATTATTTATTAGCTTCTTATAATTACAAAAAAAAGATAAAAAAAACCAGCTATTGGTATTTGGCCAAAGATAAAGAGCCTACTCCTAAAAAAATAACTGACATTGAAAAAAAGCTAAATTCTTTAAAAAAACAGGCCTTGCAAATTAAAAAAGCGGTCTTAAAAAATGATTTTTCTTGTACTTCTCCTTATAACAATTGTTATAGTTGTTCTCAATTTGACAAAATATTTTCCGGAGAAGCTGAGTACGTGGGCTGTGACGAAAGAATGAATAAAGAGCTTTATTATTTAGTTAAAAAGAAAGATGTTGTAGATAAGGTTTTAGAAGAAAATTTTTTAACCGAAAAAGAGAAAGAATTGTTTCAAGAAAGAATTGATGGAAAAAAAGTTTTAGGAAAAGAAAAAATTAAGAAAAAATTGAAAGAAAATCTTAGCAATAAAGAGCTGAAAGCTTTGATAACTTGTTTTAAAAAATAGTTTATAATACAATACAATATAATGTCTGATTATTATACTCCCCAAAGAAAATCAAATTTCTATAGCCCAGAAAAAGTTTTTCCCTTAAGTAGAAGTAAAATAGACTTGTTTATTGAGTGTCCTTTTTGTTTTTATTTGGATTGTAAGCTAGGGATTAAAAGACCCCCTGGCTATCCTTTTACTTTAAACTCGGCGGTTGATAAGTTATTAAAAAAGGAATTTGATTATTATAGAGACAAAAAAGAATCTCACCCTTTGATGAAAAAAAATAATATTGAGGCTATTCCTTTTTCTCATGAAAAATTGTCCGAATGGCAAAACAATTTTAAAGGAGTTCAATATTTACATGAACCAACCAATTTTTTGACTAAAGGGGCTGTTGACGATGTTTGGATTAACAAGAAAAATGAATTGATAGTTGTTGATTATAAGGCGACCTCTAAAAATAGCCAAGTTAATCTGGATCAAGATTGGCAAAAAGCCTACAAAAGACAGATGGAAGTTTATCAATGGCTTTTGAGAAAAAACGAATTTGAGGTTAGTAATGTCGGTTATTTTGTTTATTGCAATGGAGTTACCGATAATGATTTTTTTGATCAAAAATTAGAATTTGAAATAAGTGTTTTACCCTACAAAGGAAATGACGATTGGATTGAGAATACTTTAGTAGAAGCTAAAAAATGTTTAGAGGGCGAAATCCCACCATCTTCTCCAGAATGTGATTTTTGTCTTTATCGAAAAACTTTGCTAAAAAATAAAATTTATAATAAAATATAACTATGAGTAAAGATTATTATTTACACAAAACAAAAACGAGAATTATCGGAGTAGGGGGAGGGGGCTCTTCTATTGTTTCTGAAATAGCTGGTAAAATTTCCAAAGCTAACTTTTTAGTTTTAAATACCGATTCTCGAGCCTTAAAATCAGCTCCTAAAAATATTAGAAAGGTTCAATTTGGAAGCAAGCTTACTAATGGCTTAGGTACCGGTATGAATCCTGAATTAGCCAAGGCAGCTATTGAAAAAGAAAAAGAAAAAATTAAAAAAATAATAAAAGGGGAAGATTTGTTAATCATTATTGCTTGTTTGGGAGCGGGAACCGGATCGGGAGCTACCTCTTTTTTAGCTAAAACAGCTAAAAGCATGGGAATTATGACTTATGGGGTTTTCACCCTTCCTTTTCATTTTGAAGGAAAGAAAAAAATGGAAATAGCCACTAATGCCCTGGAAGATATTAAGGATAATTTCAACGCCTATACTATAGTTCCCAACGAAAATATTTTCAAAATAATTGATAAAAAAACCCCTTTGAAAGAATCATTTTCTTTGATTAATAAAAAATTGGCCGCTAACCTTAAAGGATTAATTGAGGCTATTTATTCGCCCGGTTTGATCAATCTTGACTTTGCTGATTTAAAAACTATTTTACAAGGACAAGGCAAACTTACTTTTTTAAATCATTTAGAAATAGAAAATAATGACTTACAGGGAGGAATTAAAAAAGTGATTACTAGTCCTTTTTATTCTTATGATATTTCCGGGGCCAAGGGGATTTTGTATAATATTATTGGGTCAAAAGACCTACAATTAGCTGAAGTTTCTGGGATTTCCGAATTAATTAAAGATTTGGTAAACAAAAGAGCCAAAATTATTTTCGGCATTTCTAATAAACCCAAAGCTAAAAATAAAATAGAAATAACTTTATTAGCTACCAGTTGTGGAGAAATAGAGGAGAAAAAACCGAGAAAGAAAGCAAAAAAGAAAAGAAAAAAAAGCAGAAAGAACGCTTTAGAAATTAAGAAGAAAACAGACGAGGAAGAAAAAAAGATAGTAGAGGACGATGATATTTGGGAAACTCCCGCTATTTTAAGAAGAAACAATGATTAAACCTAAAAAAGCCATAATTACTCTTGCCGGATTAGGTATTGATTTTTTGCCCTTGTCTCAGACTACACCCAAGGAACTTTGGCCATTGGCCGATAAACCCTTACTTCACTATATCGTTAAAGAAGCGATAGAGTCGGGGATGGAAGAATTAATTTTTGTGGTTAAAAAAGAACATAAAGATATTGTTAATTATTTTAAAGTTGATAGCAAATTAGAAAAAATATTGAAAGAAAAAAAAGCCAACGTTATCCTAGAAGAAATGAAGAATCTGCAAGAAATGGTCAAAGATGTTTCTATTTCTTCAATTGTTCAAAAAAAACCATCAGGAGATGCTCAAGCCGTTTTGCAAGCCGTTAGCCCTTCTGAAGAAGAACCGGTAGTGGTAATTTTTGCCGATGACGTTGTTTTTTCTAAAAAACCAGTTACCTTGCAATTAAAAGAGGTTTTTAAAACCCCTCAAAAACCGATTATTGCTTTGTCTTCAGTAAAAGACGAATTATTGCCCTTTCATGGAGTGGTAAAAGGGGAAAAAATAGCCAATAAGTATTTTAAAATAAAAGACATAGTTGAAAAACCGAGTATTTCCGAGGCTCCTTCTAATTTAGCCGTTAAAGGAAGATATATTTTAACTCCGGATTTTTTAACTACCTTAAAACAAGGGAAAAGAGTTTTTCTAGCCGATGCTTTGAAAGATTATCTAAAATCAGGAAAAGTGGTTTACGGATATGAAACAGAAGGAAACTGGCTGGAAAGTAATAATAAGTTAGATTGGATGAAAAGCAACTTATACACCTGCTTAAATCATCCTTATTATGGGACGGAATTAAAAAAATATTTAAAAAAAATAATATGATAAATGTAACTAAAGACGTTTTAAAAAAAATTTACCAAATAAGAGCCAAAGAAAGTAAAAAGTATGATTTTGGGATTTTGATGGTTATCGGAGGGTCTAAATTTTATAGCGGTTCTCCAGCTTTAACCGGCTTAGCTGCTTATCAAACTGGGGTGGATATGGTGAGAGTGATAGCCCCAAAAAGAGCGGCTGATATTATTGCTGGTTTTTCTCCCGATCTAGCTGCTTATCCTTTAGAGGGAGATTATTTAGATAAAAAAGACGTTTCTTTACTTTTAACCATGACCGAAGCAGCAAGGGTTTCCGCCCGGGGAGCAGAAGCAATAGCTATTGGCGGAGGAACCGGCAGAAGCGAATCAGTTCATGAAGCAATTTTAGAGTATTTGAAAGAAGTGAAAATACCGGCGGTTATTGATGCTGACGCTATCCATGCTGTAGCTAAAGAAAAAGAAATATTAAAAGGAAAGGATTTTTTATTGACTCCCAATCTTTATGAGTTCTTTATTTTAACAGGCAAAAATGTAGAGAAATTTTCTCACGAACAAAGAGTCGAGACCGTTCATCAAGAAGCTCAAAAGTTAGGGACTACTATTTTATTAAAAGGAAGTTCCGACATTATTTCTGATGGAAAAGAGATTGCTGTTTCGGAAACGGGATCTGCTTATTTAACTGTAGGGGGAGCTGGTGATGTTTTAGCCGGAGTTTGTGGGGCCTTGATTGCCAAAGGAACCTCCGTATTCACCGCCGCCCAAGCCGGGGCCTATATTAATAGTGCTGTCGGACAATTATTAGAAAAAGAAAAAGGAGATTCTTTAGTAGCCACCGATATTATTAATAATATCTATAGGGTTATAAAATAAATTTATTTGATAACACCATTGATTTAATATTTAGATAAAAAATTTAAGAAAGTAGATCAACGGTTTGTTGAGGTTAATGAAATGCTTATACTAGTTCATAAGTTAGAAAAGTGGATTCATTGAAGAGCTTAAAATTGGAGAAATAAAACTAATTCTGGGGGTATAATTTGCTTTTAGCTTCCAAAAAAGCTATAATGTGCTAATGAATAAATTAAAAGCACTAGAGATTTTAGATTCGAGAGGAAATCCTACTATAAAGGTAATATTAGAGACTTCTTATGGAGTTTTTGAATCTTCGGTTCCTTCTGGGGCTTCTACTGGTAAACATGAAGCCAAAGAATTAAGAGATAACTGTAAAAGATATCACGGGAAAGGGGTTTTAAAAGCTATTGAAAATATTGAAAAAAAGATTGCCCCTAAGATTCTGAAAAAAAACTTTAAAGATCAAAAAAAAATAGATGATTTTTTGATAAAATTGGATGGAACCAAAGACAAATCAAACCTAGGAGCTAACGCTATTTTAGCCGTTTCCATGGTTTGTTGTCGAGCCGGAGCAGCCTTGAACAAGCTGCCTTTGTATTTGCATATTAATAAGATTTGGAAAGATGAAATTAAAATGCCAATTCCTTTTTTTAATGTTATCAATGGCGGAGAACATGCTGCTGGTAATAATCTTGACATTCAAGAATTCATGATAAAACCGGAAGAAGAATCTTTCGCCGAAAACCTAAGAAAGGGTTCGGAAGTTTATCATTCTTTAAAAGAAGAAATTACCAGATTGTTGGGCAAAAGTTCGGTTAATATTGGAGACGAAGGGGGTTATGTACCTGCTTTTTCCAATAGCAAACAAGCTTTAGATACTTTATCTTTATTCAAAAAAGTTAAAATTTCTTTGGATTGTGCCGCCTCTGAATTTTATAAGAACAAAAAGTACTTTTTGGAAGGGAAAAAAACAGATCCTCAGGAACTTTTAGGTTATTATTTAAATTTAGTTGAAGAGTTTCCTATTTTTTCCATTGAAGATCCCTTTTATGAATCAGATTGGAGGTCTTTTCAGATGATCCAAGAAAAAATAGGGGATAAGGTTTTAATCATTGGGGATGATTTACTATGTACTAACGTTAAAAGAATTAAAATGGCCCAAAAGAAAAAAGCCTGCCAAGGATTATTGTTAAAGCTTAATCAGATAGGAACAGTGACCGAAGCCATTGAGGCAGCCAAATTAGTTAGGTCATATAATTGGAAAGTAATGGTTTCTCATCGATCGGGAGAAACTTGTGATGATTTTATTGCTGATTTAGCTGTTGGTATCGGAGCTGACTATATTAAATCAGGAGCGCCGGCTAGAGGAGAGAGGGTAGCCAAGTATAATAGATTGTTAGAAATAGAAAAAGAATTATGAAAATCTTTTTTGTAGTTTTAGATGGATTAGGAGATGAACCTATTCCGGCATTTGATAATAAAACTCCCTTAGAAGCAGCCAACACTCCCAATTTAGATTCTTTGGCTCAGAAAGGATTGGTTGGCTTATTAAAGCCGTATTTTCGAGGGGTAATTCCTACTTCGGAAGAAGGGCATTCTTTGCTTTTTGGTTATGATATTAATGAGTATCCCTTGAGAAGAGGGATTTTTGAAGCAATGGGCTTAAATCTTTCTTTGAAAAAAGAAGACATTGTTTTGAGGGGCAATTTTGTTATTGTCGATGACGATTGGAATATTTTGGACCGGAGAGCGGGTAGGATTGAAAAGACAGAACCTTTGGTCAAAGCTCTTTCCCAGATTAAAATTAAAGGAGTAGAAATAAAAGTTGAAAAAGGGGCCGAGCACCGGTTCGTTTTAGTTTTAAAAGGAAAAAATCTAAGTTGGCAAGTGACTGATTCTGATCCTTTTTATCAGAACTTGGGTAATAAAATTCAAAAAGTGAAAGGGGATAAGTTTACCGCCTCTATTTTAAATGAATTTTCCCAAAAAGCTTTTGAAGTTTTAAAAGATTATCCGGCTAATCACGTAATTTTAAGAGGAGCCTCTTGTTTTTCCGATATCCCTTCTTTTGAAAAAAAGCACGGTTTGAAGGCTGCTTGTGTGGCTAATAAGCCTTTGTACCGGGGAATTGGTAAAATATTGGGAATGAAAGTTATCAAAGCGGGAAACTTAAAGAAAAAATTTAAAAAAGCCAAAAAAGCTTGGAAAAAAAATGACTTTGTTTATTTACATATTAAAAAAACCGATAGCTTAGCTGAAGACGGAAACTATTTGGAAAAGAAAAAGTATATTGAAAAAATTGATTCTTTTTTTGATTTTCAATTAAAAGATACTCTATTAGTAGTTACTTCCGATCATTCCACCTGTTCTTTGTTAAAAAGACATTGTGTCAATGACATTCCTTTTTTAATTCACCCTTTTGAAGGCAGTTTTAAGGAATTTTCGGAAAAAGAAGGGAAAAAAGGAAAGACAATGGATCAGATTGATTTTATGTCATTTTTGTTAAGATTATGAAGTGTCTTTATTGCAAAAGCGATTATGTAATAAAAAACGGAAAGGGTAAAAGAAAGAAAAGATCTGTTCAAAGATACAAGTGTAATGCTTGCGGAAAAAGGTTTCTTCAAGGAGGTATGGAAAAGAAACAATATCCCTCTCGGGTTATTCTTCAATCTATAATTTGTTACAATCAGGGTAAAACCCTGAAAGAGACAAGTAAATCGGTTAACAGGATTTTTAAAGTTAAAACTTATCCTCAATTGATTTCAAATTGGATTTCTCAATATTCCGATGATTGTTCTTACGGGAGAATTAGAGAGAGGGGAAGGGATTTTTTGTTCAGAAAGAATTTTGACCACAAACAGGTTTATCAATTTTCTTATCACAAGTTAAAGGTTGAAAAGTTTATCAATAACTATTTTTTAGATATTAAAAAATATCTCAAAACAGTTGACAAGAAATGCCCTCATGAGCTTTTCAAAAGAGAAGGAAACATGAGAGCCAGTCATATTGACTTGGGCGAAAAAGTAAAAGTTTTTCGGAAAAATAATTATGCCTGTAGATTGGCAAACTTGGCCTTGAAAGCTAATAAGGATAATAGAAAAAGACATCAAGAGGTACAAGAATTTATGTTGTCCAATGATACTTCAACTTTGGCTTGCGAGGTTCCCGTTTGGTCTTTTCCCGAAGAAATGAGAAAGCTGAAAACATTTTCACATGTTAAAGAACCTGTAACGGGTCATATTGATGTTTTGCAACAAAGGTACGGTTTACTTTACGTTCTTGATTACAAACCAGTCGCCGAAAAAGAAAAACCCATCTCACAATTATTCTTTTATGCTTTTGCTCTTTCCGTAAGAACGGGTATCTGGCTGCGTAATTTTAAATGTGCCTGGTTTGACGAAGACAATTATTATGAGTTTTCCCCAGGGGAAATTGTTTTACAAAAAGAAAACTTGGATGAGAAAGAAAGAAAAAAATACTTTCTTGATAGAAATAGACAGCTTTTTTATCAAAAAAGATGGTTTGAAAAAAAGAAATAGTTTTTATTTGAAAACACCCGGTTTTTTCTTTTCAAAAACACCCGAAGATTTGATCAAAACTACCACCCGAAGTTTGGAAAAAAAATGATTGATTTGAGCTTAAATTGAAAGGATTAAAGGGGGTGGTTAACACTCTTTAATGGATTTAAGGACGTTATTTAAAAGGCTATGGGGAAACCCTTGACTTGGAAAAGAAAAAGAGATAAAATAGTTAAAAGACGGTTTTATGAAGTTACAACCTTTTAACAGCTATAAATCAAAACTAATAACGGTTCTATTACTGATGTTTTTAACAATATCAGTTTTTCTTTTTTTAGAGGCGCCCAGAAATCTCTTAGCTGACTTAACTTCTTTACAACAACACACTATTTCTATTCAAACCAATGATTCTTCTCAAGGTTTAGTTCAAGATTCTCAAGAAAAAGCAACTTTTCAAGTTTCCAACAATGAAGAAGTAACCATTGAAGCTCTAGCCTTGGAAGGTTATGAATTCTCCCATTGGGAAAGAACAAGTATAATAGAGGATGAGATAGAGTTTGCTACTCCTTTAAATGATCAAGTAAGTTTTTTGCCGATAGTTTTAGCTTCCGAGTATGCTACTCCAGTAGAAGACGAAATAGAACTGGTTGAACTAGAAGAAGATATTATTGAAGAAGAAGATCCCACTTCTCCGACAGAAGACGAAGTGGAACTGGTTGAACCAGAAGAAGTCATTCCTAAAAAGATTTATCACAATCCTTTTACTTTTCAAGCTAAAGAGAGCTTGGCTTTTGTCGCT
>PWRH01000043.1 GCA_003556525.1 Candidatus Nealsoniibacteriota bacterium | reverse complement strand
TGCGATGAGTATGCCCGGAATCCCACCGTTACAAGGGAAGGCTAATTTTTGTTAGCCGTTGAGTTCCAAGCAGTGATGTTTGGAAAAAACAAGGTGGTACCGCGGGAAGTCCTCGTCCTTGACTCCGAATATTTTATTCGGAATTAAGAACGAGGATTTTTTAATTAAAAAATATGAACAATCAAACATCAGCAATCAAAAGAATAGAGCAAGCCAGCCGCCTTATTGAAGGGTCTATTTCTCTTGCCCAGGGAACCTCATCTTTTTCTTCCCATGAGATAATCAAAAAAGAGGTTATTAGCGCAATTGAAAATAATAAAATAGACAGGTATTCTGACGTAGCCGGCCTTTTCGAGTTAAGGCAAATTATTTCCCAAAAATTATCCGATAGCGGTTTTTCTTATTCTTCCGAAAATGAAATAGTGGTTACAAGCGGTGCGGTTCAGGCTTTGTCCGCAATAGTTTTATCTCTTTTCAAAAGAGGCGATCAGATTATAACTTTTACTCCAACTTATCCCTACTACTCAAGAATAATTGAAATGGCAGGAGTTTCTGTTTTACCAATTAAGCTTCAGGCGGAAAAAGAATGGGCTGTTCCAATCGAGTTACTCGAAAAATCAATCACCCCCAAAACAAAAGGAATTATTATTTGCAATCCCAATAATCCGACAGGTTCGGTTATTCCCAAAAAAGATCTTTTGGCAATAGCTCGTTTGGCTGAAAAGCATTCTTTAAAAATTATTCTCGATGATGCCTATCATAGGCTTTACTACGGTAAACAGCCGCTTTTTAATCTTTGTGACAAAAAGTTTTTTAACGGAGAAGTAATAAGAATAGTCAGCCTCTCTAAGACCTTTGATTTGTCGGGTTGGAGAATTGCTTTTCTTCACGGACCTCAAAATTTGATTAGAGATATTCTTGAAGTCCACGATAATCTTGTAAATTGTGCTCCGGTTGTTTCCCAATACGCAGCTATTGCCGCTTTAAAAAACGAAAAGACAATTTTTTCAGAAAATCTTTTCTATTATTCTAAAAGACGTAAACTCATGGCTTCTTGCCTGAAACAAATGAAAGATTATTTTGAGTTTGATCTGCCCCAAGGAACTTATTTTTTCTTTCCTAAAATTAAAAATATTGAAAACTCCAGAGAGCTTTGCTTTCAAATGCTTGAAAATTCAAAAGTTGCCGTTGTGCCAGGTGAAGAGTTTGGTCCGGGAGGGGAGGGTCGTATAAGAATATGCTTTGGCAAATCCGAAGAAGAGATTATTGAGGGAATGTCAAGAATTAAAACATTTTTCTCCGAAAAAAAAGAACTCGCAATAAAGCCCGGCTTTAAAACTTTAAAAAGCTCGCCTTATTACGGTTAATTTAACAGTTGTTTTGGCTTCTTATTTTCCGCCTTTTGAAAAGTTTTATTTGATAAGTTGTTCCAAATTTTCACGATCGTGAAATTTTGGACAACTTTTGTTCTTAAATTTTTGAGTTTTAATATGTGCCGCGGGTGGGATTCGAACCCACACAGGATTGCTCCTATACGATTTTGAGTCGTACGCGTAAACCAGTTCCGCCACCGCGGCAAGCTGATTTAAATTTATCAAAAATTCATTCTTTTTTCAACTCTAACAAACTGATTTTAAAGCTTATTGGAATAAAAAATAATTATAAAAAGAAGCCTCAACTAGGAGGCCCTTTTAATTTGTTGAGAAGTGAGTAAAGCCAAAATGGCATTTTTTTTATAATCTTCTCTCTTTTTATCCATTCTTTTTCATCTCGAATGTCATAAAACCAATTTTCTTTAAAAATTAATTCAAAGCAGGTATGAATTGTAATATTTATTTTTTCTCTTTCTAAAATTTCTCCAATATCTCTTTTGCATCTCCACAAATGAGGTTTGGCAGCCATAACATAGAGATTTGTTATATTGTTTTTTTTAATCCATTCAACTGTTTTTTCTGCAACTTGTAGCGTTGATAGTGCTTTTTTATTGTTTTGCTTTACGTAATCCACCTTAACTCCTTTTGCTGTTATTTTAATATCTTTTTGTGCATAAACTCGAGCGTTAAGCTCCCGAGCTTTTTTTGTTGTAATTATGGAAAGAGTTTGATTCGGCTCAATGCTATCCGGCGGACCAAAAGCAAAAGCAACAATGCCTATTTTTTTAGAATCAATAGTCACTTACTTCACCTCCATTTTTAAAGAGCTTTGATTGAGTCGATTTTATTATTTAATTTTTAAATAAAATTGTCAAATAAATATTTGTAAGGCCAAACAAATATTTGTAGGGCCAAACAAATACTTGTAGGGCCAAATAAATATTTTTAAAGTTTTTTAAGGTTGGTTCAAATTTTCACGATCGTGAAAATTTGGAACAACTTTGTTCTTATTTTCAACCGATTGGTTGGTCGATAAGACTGATTGCTTAATAGATAAATTATTTGCTTAGGTTCTTTTTGCATTCTTTGTTTGAGCATTTGGCTTGGTTGTTTTTCGCCTCAATTAAAAGAGAGTTGCATTCATTGCATTTGTCTTTGGTCGGTTTATCCCAAAGAGCAAAGTCGCACTTTGGATATTTATCGCAACCGTAGAAAATTTTTCTTTTTTTTGTTCTTTTCTCAACAACTTTACCCTGAGAGCATTTAGGACATTTTATTTTAAGCTTATTTTCTTCGAGTGATTCGGTATATCTGCACTTGGGAAAATCAGAACAAGCATAAAATTTTCCGTATCTCCCAAGCCGGATAAATAGGGGGGATTTACACTTCGGGCATTTTTTTTCAGTCGGTTTTTCAGTTACGTCTTTTTTTGAAACTTGTTCGTACTTTTTCTGTAAATTTTCTTCAAAAGGATGGTAAAAATCTTTAATAAGGCCTGTCCATTCTATTTTATTTTCAGCCACCCGGTCCAGTTTTTCTTCCATTTCAGCCGTAAAATTAACATTAACTATTTCATTAAAGTGAGTTGTTAAGATATTATTTACCACTGTTCCTATTTCAGTCGGTCGAAATCTTTTTTGATCGTCTTTTTCAATATAGTTTTTTTCTTGAATATTGGACATGATCGGAGCATAGGTTGAGGGTCGGCCTATTTTATTTTCTTCCAAAGCTTTAATTAAAGTTGCCTCATTATATCTTGGAGGTGGCTGGGTAAAGTGCTGGCAGGGAGTTATTTTAACCGGCGACAAAAATTCATTATTTTCCAAAAAGGGTAGTTCCGATTCTTTATACTTCATCGGATATATCTTTAAAAATCCGTCAAATTTTAAAGTTTGGCCATTGGCTTTAAAAATATATTTAGGGTTTTTTTGCTGGTTTTCAATTTCCAAAACAGTTGAGTCAAAAATAGCTTCACTCATTTGAGAAGCAATAAACCTTTGCCAAATAAGCTTATAAAGCTTGGCTTGCTTTGGTTCCAGCTTTATTTTTTCCGGAGAGTCTTCCGGGTTGGTCGGTCTTATTGCCTCATGAGCTTCTTGTGCTCCTTTGATTTTTGTCTTGTATTTTCTAAAAAATCCGGGCCAGTAATTTTGACCGTAGTTTTTAGTAATAAAATCTTTGGCCTTAAAACTTGATTGCTCCGAAATATTTAAAGAGTCGGTTCTATGGTAGGTTATTTTTCCGGTCTCATAAAGCTGTTGGCCAACTCTCATTGTTTGTTTTGCACTCCATTTGAATCTTTGCCAAGCGGTTTGCTGAAGGGTACTGGTGGTAAACGGAGGCAGGGGATTTTTTTTCGTTTCCTTTTTTTCTATTTTTATAATTTTATATTTTTCATCTTTTAGGTCTTTTAAAATTTTATCCGCCTCTTTTTTATTTTTGATTTCCAATTTTGAAATTGCTTTCCCGTCTTTTTTGGCCAAAAATGCCGAAAAATCAGTTTGATTTTTTTTAAAAACAGCCTCAATGCTCCAGTATTCTTGCGGAATAAAGCTTTCTATTTCTTTTTCTCTCTCCGCTACCAGCCTTACCGCTACTGATTGCACTCTTCCGGCCGACAGTCCGCGAGCCACTTTTTTCCATAAAAAAGGGGAGAGCTTGTAGCCGACAATTCTGTCCAAAATTCTTCTTGCCTGCTGAGCATTAACCAAGGCAGTATTTATTTTCCTTGGATTTTTAAGCGCCTTTTCAATCGCATCTTTTGTTATTTCGTGAAAAACTATTCTTTGGTATCGGTTTTCATCGTTCAAGTTTAATGCTTTGGTCAAGTGCCAGGCAATAGCTTCTCCTTCACGGTCTTCATCAGTGCCCAATATTACCTGATCCGCTTTTTCAACCTTTTTTTTAAGTTCATTTACTATTTTTCTTGACTTGGTCGGGATAACGTATTTAGGTTCAAAATTATTTTCCGTATCTATACTCAACTTTCCCTTGGGAAGGTCTCTGATATGGCCGTAGCAAGAAAGTACACTGTATTTTTTGTCCAAGAATTTTTCAATTGTTTTTGATTTTGTTGGAGACTCAACAATAATAAGCTGCATATTTTTAAATGTTGATTTTTTTATTTATTGAGTTTATCATGCTATTATTAAGCTTGTCTATATCCTATTGACAAATTTATTTAATTAAGTATAATATCAGTATAAGCTAATTTTTGTTTTGAGGCCTATTTGCGAGTTGGCTCAACCCTCTTCTTTTTTGTTAAAGAAGGAGAGGGGGATAAAAGCTGAGTTTTATCCCTCCTTTTAAAATTCAGTGC
>PWRH01000096.1 GCA_003556525.1 Candidatus Nealsoniibacteriota bacterium | reverse complement strand
TTAACAGCCAAGGACATGGTGTCAAGTTTTATTTTTTAATTAATTTTTTTATTGTTGTTTTTCGCAATAATAAAAATTGGAAAATTAGAAATAAAAATATCCAAATAAAAACCGTTGTTATTATCTCCGGATATTGCCCGGCAAACCCGACAGCGGAAGAATGTTTAATCCAAATACCAATCAACGCCCAGACAAAAACAAGCCCGTAAGAAATATTTTTATCATAATTCATTCGCCAAATTCCTATTATAGACCCGACTGAAATAACTATAATCGTCCAAATATTTTCGCTAACTCCAAAACCGTCCCAGCCTATGCTAACCAAAAAAACAGTAATGTTGGCAATCATAGCAACGGTAATCCAGCCGAAATAAACACTAAACGGCAATCGGATAAATAAATTTTCTGTTGAAGAAAACTTTTCTTTTCTTAACAGTCCGGCAACCTTAATCAAGCAAAAAAGAATAACAGCCATAAAAAACAAAGTAGCCTCAATTATTTGATAATGCCAACTGAAAATCCAAAAAATATTAGCCAAAGAAGAAACAATAAAATATACCCCTATTTTGCCTAAAAGTTTGCTCTTTTTTTTATTAATAAATTGATAAATCGTATACCCGAATAAAAGCAAATAAATCAAACCCCATATCGAAAATGTCAGCCCTGCCGGAGCAAATAAATTGGGATAAGCGTCAGAAATTTCTCCTGTACTAATATTATTAATCGGCAAAATATTGGCCAAAGCATTAACAACAACCATTGCCAAAAAAACAATAAAAACCGAAATTTTAATAAAAATACTTTTATTCATATATTGCTATTTTATTGTAGCAAAAAAAAGATTCCCATTAAAGGTAAAGGGAATCTTCGAATCTTTTTTATTTTTCTTCCTCCTTTTTTTCTTCTTTTGAAATTGGCATTAAATGGTCACCGTCTCTCTGAAAGCTCTGCTTTAATTCGGCCCTAATAACGTCCTCGTCTTCAATCCCGGCAAGCCAGCAACTTAAACACATCCATACCGCCTCCTTTTTAATAGTTTATAATATTAAACTATATTAAAACCATACAATAAATTAAGCCAAATTTCAACCCAAAAAACACAAGCATAAAAAACAGCGGAGATCTGTTCTCCGCTAATTTCCCGGAGGTCTGTTTCCGGAGGTCTGTCCTCCGGGTTTTTGAATAAAAAAAGGTGCCGGAACGGCACCTTTAAGTAATACTTTTTTTAAACTAAATCACGAATTTCGGAAAGGATCTCTTCTTTTCCTCTTCCCAGCATTTTTTTTGCAGCTTGCTTAACAGGGTCTGAAGCATCAATTCTTGATCCAATAATTCTCTCAAGGTCATAATTTTCCGGACCCATTTTGCAAAGAAGCTCCCAAGCTTCTTGTCTTAAGCTTTCTGAATATAAAATTGCTGAAAGAAGATCGTCTCTTTTAAGGGCTTTTCTTTTTTTAAGCTCCTCAAAAGCTTTGTTTTTTAAGAACCCCTCTTTTTCATAAACAATTAACGAGGTTAAATCAATGTCTCTTGGTTTATGAGAAAGATATTCTTTCCACAAAATTTCCTCTTTCACTTTTTTTCACCTCCTTATTGCTTTTTTAACGAACATTCTAAAGTATAAATACTTTCTATTAAAAAGTCAAGTATTTTATTTCTATAAAAACAGCGGAGATCTGTTCTCCGCTAATTTCCCGGAGGTCTGTCCTCCGGAGGTTTTTTTAATGCTAACAAAATACGCATATGCGTATTTTGTTAGACTTACTATACTGTATTTCTTGAGCTTGTCGAAGGATAGCTGCGGGGCAGGGACTCCCTTCAACAAGTTCAGGGTAAACCGTCCAAGCCAACAATAAATCGCCAACCTCACTGCAAGCTATTTATTAATGCTATTTTTTTTGCCCTACTCCAGCCTTTAAGTTGTTTTTCTCGTCTTGCGGCTTCAGTTTTTGTATTAAATTGCTCAGTATAAACAAGGTTAATATTCGAAAACTTTTTTGTAAAAAATGATTTTTTATTTTTATGTTCAGCTAATCGAAATTTTAAGTCATTAGTTATTCCAATATAAAAAGTTTTCTTATCGCAAATTAATATATATACATACCACATAATAGCTTGCACTGAGGACTTCGACTGAGCTCAGCCTAATCCTTTGTCGAAGTGCTGCGGGGCAGGGACTCGAACCCCGATTTCCACGTCCAGAGCGTGGCGTGACTACCATTGCACCACCCCGCAAAATAGCAAAAATAAAATCTTGCTAAACTTTAAGATATTTTTTAACCGCAATAAAGCTTGAGACAACCCCTAAGCCAATTCCGCTTAGAATTTGAATTGATAAAATCATCCAAAGATTGGCAATAAAAAAACTAAGCAAGCCAAACCCCGGAAACAAAAACTCAGCCCTTGTATCCAAGCCCCAGGCTAACAGGGCAAAAAATAAAAAACAAATTAAAGCTGAAAAAAATCCGCTGATTGCACCTTGAACCAAGAATGGGCCCTTGATAAAAAGATTGGAAGCTCCAACCAAGCGCTGGATTTTTATTTCTTCTCTTGAGTTGTAAATAGATATTCTAACAGCATTAAAAGTAATCATTACAGCAACAAGTATTAAAATAACTGAGACAATAACTCCGACCCTACTAAAAGCTGCGGTCAAACCGTAAATTCTTTCAATAACCGGTTTTCTTTCATAATAATCTATCTTCTCGATTAAGTAATTAAACTGAAAGTTTTCTAAAAAACCAACCACTCCGGCATATTGATCAGCCTCAAACGCCTTAACGCCCAAAGAGGCTAAAAAAGGATTTGTTCCAACTTCTGCCAATGACTCCATTAAAACAGGGTTGCTGCTGTGTCTTTCAATAAATCTTTCAAAAGCTTCTTCGCTTGAAATATAGTTAACTTCTTTTACTTCCGGAATACTGCCAACCTCTCTTTTTACTTTTAAAATATCTTCTTCTATTGCATCGTTTTTAAAATAAACAGAAACATCCGCCCTTTCTTGAATGTTGGCAACTAAAAAAGCGCTTAAGTCTCTAAAAAAGAAAAGCGAACTTATCATAAAAATAGCCATTGTCATAATAAAAATATTGGCTGTAATCATCCCGCCATCTCTTGTTATTCCATGCCAGCCGGTAATAAATATTCTTTTGATTAAAACAAACATATTTTTTATTTCTTCTAAATTAATTTAAAAATTTTAATTATTATAATATAAACCTGCCCTGCTTTTCATCTCTTATTATTTTTCCTTCCTGAAGAGTAATCACTCTTTTTCCCAAAGAATTAATTACTTCCCTGTTGTGAGTGGATAAAATTATTGTTGTGCCAAATTCATTTATTTTTAAAAGCAAACGTATAATATCAAGTGTATGATAAGGGTCCAGGTTGCCTGTTGGCTCATCAGCCAAAATTACTTTTGGCCGGTGGATTAGGGCTCTGGCAATGGCCACTCTCTGTTTTTCTCCGCCCGAAAGTTCAATCGGAAAACTGGAAGTTTTGTGGCTTAGGCCGACAACATCCAATATTTCAGGCATATCTCTTTTAATTTCCGCGTCAGAAGCACCGATTACTTCCATAGCATAAGCTATATTTTCATAAACTGTTTTAAAATTAAGCAATTTATAATCCTGAAAAACAGCACCTATCTGCCTTCTTAAAACAGGAAGATGGTCCATTTTAATGTTGCCGATATTTTGTTCGTTAAAAAAAACCTGGCCTTGACTCGGCTTTTCTTCTGCCAAAAGAAGCTTTAATAAGGTTGTTTTGCCTGCGCCCGATTTTCCAACAAGACAAACAAATTCTTTGGGCACAATCTGAAAAGAAGCATTTTCCAAAGCAATAATATTGGGATGATAAACTTTGCTGACGTTTTGAAATGTTATCATTTTATTTTTTATATTTTTATTCCGGCGTCTATAAATTCGGCTATCTTGCCCTCCAAAACTTCCTCGACATTGGAAGTTTCAATTCCGGTTCTTAAATCTTTTACCATTTTATAAGGATGTAAAACATAAGATCTTATTTGATTGCCCCAGCTCGCAGAAACAGAATCTTTTTTCATTTCTTTAATTTTCTTTTCTCTTTCTTTTTCCTGTAAGCGGTAAAGCTTGGCCAAGAGCATTTGCATTGCTTTTTTCTTATTACTTCCCTGTAATCTTTCTGACTGGCAAGAAACAACAATCTTGGTTGGTAAATGAGTAATCCTGACCGAACTTTCTCTTTTGTTGACGTATTGCCCTCCGGGGCCTGAAGCCCGATAAAAATCAACTCTTAAGTCATCGGGGTTTATCTCAACCTCGTCTTCTTTTTTAATTTCAGGCAAAACTTCAACCGAAGCAAAAGAAGTATGGCGCAGCTTTTTGGCTGAAAAAGGAGATATTCTTACCAGTCTATGAATACCTGTTTCATTTTTTAAAAAACCGTAGGCATAACTGCCTTTTACTTCCAGGCTGGCCGACTTAATCCCGGCTCTTCCTTCCGAACCACCGGCTTCGCCAAAAGACTTGTCCAGCAACTTTACTTCAAAACCTTTTAAAGAGCAATATCTTTGATACATCCTTAAAAGCATTGCTGCCCAGTCTTGGGCGTCTTGACCGCCACTCCCGGCATAAACCGATAAAATAGCCGATCCTTTATCATATTTTTCAGAAAGAAAAACCTTAAACTCTTCTTTTTTTATTTTCTGCTCAAGTTTTTCAATCTCTTTTTTTAAAATTTCTTCTTCTTCGCCAAGCTCTTTCAATTTAACAATATCTTCCAAATCCTTTTTAAGTCCGGTAAAAAAATCCAATTCTTTTTTAAGTTCATTTAATTCTTTAATTGCAGATATGGCCTTTTCTTTTCCGGACAATGAGTCTTGCTCGTTAAACCCCTGCCAAAAATCTTCAGCACCTGTTTCTTTTTCCAGCTTTTTGATTGTTTCTTTTTTGCTGTCTACGTCAAAGACAGTCTCCTATTTGAAGGAGTTTTTTTTCCAATTGTTCGATTTTTTCATCAATCAAAGCCATATTTCCTTTATACTTTTATTATATTATCATTTTTTTTGCAAATGTACAGACTAAGAGCCAGCGGTCGGAATTGAACCGACGGCCTACTGTTTACGAAACAGTTGCTCTTCCCCTGAGCTACGCTGGCCTA
>PWRH01000067.1 GCA_003556525.1 Candidatus Nealsoniibacteriota bacterium | reverse complement strand
TGGCAAAAAGCGGATGAAGTTAGAAAAAAAGTAGAAAAAATGGGCTACTCGATAGAAGATACAAAGCAAGGTTCAAAAATTAAAAAAATCGTGCTAAATTAATAATGCACTAATATGGCAAAAGAAATTCCGGATAAAATTCCTCCTCAAAATATAGATGCTGAAAAATCTTTGCTTGGCTGTTTAATGATTGACAAAAGCGCCATTGTTAAGGTGGTTGATTTTGTTTTACCCGGTGATTTCTACAGAAGAAACCACCAAGAAATATATCAAATCTGCCAAGAGCTTTTTGAAAAAGAAGAGGCAATTGATGTTTTGAGCGTTGCCAACCGTCTAAAAGAACTGGGCAAACTTGAAGAGGTTGGAGGGAATAGCTATTTGACAGAGCTTGTTAATTCTATCCCGACTGCCACCAATATTCTCCATTACGCTAAAATTGTCCAAAAGAAAAGGATTTTAAGAGACTTGATAGAGGCCGGTTCCGATGTTGCCATAATGGGTTATGACGAAACAGAAGACCCGGATGTACTTTTGGATCAGGCGGAAAAAAAGATTTTTAGTATTGCCCAAAGAGGACTTTCTCATAATTTTGTACCTATTAAGGTAAGCTTGGAAGAAGCCTTTGAAAGGATCGATAAGCTGTCTAAACATAAAGACGGATTAAGAGGGCTCTCGACCGGATTTACCGCTCTTGATAATATATTGGCCGGTTTTCAAAAATCAGACCTGATAGTTTTGGCCTCCAGGCCTTCGATGGGAAAATCTTCGTTAGCACTAAATATTGCCGGACATATTGCCATTAATGAAAAAATACCGGTTGGAATATTCAGCTTGGAAATGTCGAGAGATCAATTGGTTGACAGATTAATTGCCGATCAGGCCGGACTTGATCTTTGGCGCTTAAGAACAGGTAAGCTCTCAAGCGAAGGTGAAGATAATGACTTTACGAGAATTCAGCATGCTTTGGGCGCCTTGTCGGAAGCTCCAATATATATTTATGACACTTTTGTTTGTAATATTTTACAAATGAGGGCAATAGCCAGAAGGCTTCAAGCGGAAAAAGGGCTTGGACTGCTTATTGTGGACTATTTACAGCTAATGGAGCCGAGAAATACAATGGCCGGAGAGGTCCAGCAAATGTCGGAAATTTCAAGATCACTTAAGTCTTTGGCAAGAGAATTAAATGTTCCTGTTTTGGCAATTTCCCAGCTTTCCCGGGCAGTGGAACAACGTTCTCCTCAAATCCCAAGGTTATCCGATTTAAGACAAAGCGGAAGCATTGAACAAGATAGTGATGTTGTGCTCTTTATTTATCGTCAAGATAGATACAGAGAAGATTCAACTAAAAAAAATATTGCTGAAATCATAATAGCCAAACATCGTAACGGGCCTGTAGGCAAAATAGAATTGTATTTTGACGAATCACGTGCTTCTTTTAGAAACCTTGAAAAGGGATATGATGACGGTGGTGGAGGATACGAAGAAGAAGATCAACTCTATTAAATGTATTCGCCAACTATTCAAAAATTAATAAGCTTGTTTTCAAAATTTCCGACAGTCGGTCCCAGAACAGCCGGCCGTTTTGTTTTTTATCTTTTAAAGCTCGATAAAAAAGAAATTGAAGAACTTACTTCAGCCATATTAAAAATTAAAGAAGATATAAAGCTTTGCAATTCTTGCCATAAATCATTTGAATCACCAAAAGAAGGTTTGTGTGAAATTTGTAAAAATCCTTCAAGAAACAAATCATTACTTTGTCTGGTTGAAAAAGAAACCGACCTGGTTTCAATTGAAAAAATAAAAAAATACCAGGGCCTGTATTTTATATTGGACGGACTAATTTCTTCTTCAAATAAAAAGAATTTAAAAAAAATAAGAGTAAAAGAACTTTTGGAAAAAATCAAAGATAAGAATGTGGACGAGATTATTATTGCCCTAAACCCTACTACTGAGGGAGAAACAACCGCCCTATACTTGGAAAGACTGCTCAAAAAAAGCTTACCTGAAGACAAAAAAATAACCCGGCTTGGCCGAGGTTTACCGATAGGCGGAGAGCTTGAATATGCAGACGAAGAAACTCTGCTGTCTGCGCTTGAGGGCAGAAAATAAAAAACGGACAATTATCTGTCCGAGTTTTTAAAATAATCTTTACTTAAATTTTAGTTATTTCAACTTCTGTATAAGGCTGACGATGGCCTTTTTTTGTTTTTTGTCTTTTTTTTGCCTTATATTTAAAAATAACTACCTTTTTATCTTTGGCTTGATCTATAATTTTACCGGAAACTTTTGCTTCTTTGACCAAGGGCTTTCCAATTTCAACTTTTTTATTTTTAACCAAAAGTAAAACCTGGTCGAAAGAAACTGTTTTTCCTTTTTCCTCTTCGATTTTTTCTATTTTAATTTTTTGTCCGGGAGAAACCAAGTATTGCTTACCCCCTGTTTTTATTACTGCAAAATCTTTTTCCATAATAAATAATTAAAATCAATAATTACATCTTAATCAAAGAAACCCAAAAAGTCAACCACCAAGCCTTTGCTTCGCAAAGGCGCAGGTCGAAAAGAGAACGGAGTTCTCTTTGAGAAAGAGCTTTAGCTCTTTGAGAGCAAACAATAAAATAGCTAGGGCTATTTTTATTGTGAAGGTAAAAAACACAACCTTACTGCTCTTCTTCCGGTTTTTCTAATTGAACAATATCTATTTCCGGAGACTCTCCTGTAAGTTTTAAAATATCTTTGTCTATTTTGCCCATTTCCTTATAGGCTGTATTATAAGTTTTTACGGCTGTTCCAAGCTGAGAGCCAAGCTTTTTCATGTGTTCCTCATAAACCTTAAGGTGTTTTGAAAGTAATCCGACATTTTTAATAATTTCTTTTGTTTTTTCTTGTATTTGATAGGCCTTCATTCCCTGCCAAAGCGATTGTAGTGTTACATAAAAAGTGGTTGGCGAAACAATATGAACATTTTTTTCATAAACCGCATAGTCAATTAAATCGCGAGTATTTCCTTTAACAGAACCGATTTTATTGATAAGAAGGTCGTAGTATATTCCTTCGGCAGGAATAAACATAAAAGCAAAATCCATAGTCCCCTCCTGGGGCCTGATATATTTGGCGGTTTCTTCAATTCTGTTTTTCAAATCCTGAATAAATTTCTTTTCAAGTGCCTGGCGCTCTGCCGGGTTTTTCTCTTCAGACAATCTATTATATGTTTCCAAAGAAAATTTGGAGTCAATCGGAATTATTTTGTCGCCAAAAAAAAGCGCGGCATCAACACAACCACCATCTTCAAATTCATACTGCATTTTATATTGCTTTGAATGAAAAGCATTTTTAAGAAGAGTTTCCAAATAATACTCTCCAAAAATACCCCTTTGTTTGGGGTTTTTAAGAGTATCTTGAAGGCTTTCGAGCTGTCTTGAAAAATCAAGCACCTGCCTATTGGTTTCATCGAGCTTAACCAGGCGCTCTGTTACATTTGCAATGATTTTTGCGCTTTCGCTATATTGTTTTTGGGCTATTTCAGCAGTTTTCCAAATCCCCTCTCCAACTTCTTTGCGCATTGCTTCAATATCTTGCTTAAGATATTTTAAAAGAGGATTTTCTTGCTCTTGTTGCTTTTTAAGTTCTTTTTTTAAATATAAAATAACCACCCCAATAGTTAAAAGAGCTCCGAGTAAAACAATAATTAATAGAAAAAATAAATCCATATTTTATTATAACTGTTTATTAAAAATTTATTTAATTAACGAAATAATTTCAAAAACAAGAAACATTCCGTAAACAACTATAAGAATTACGCCCTCTTTCTGTGTAATTTTTTTTCCTGTTTTAATAAAAAATAAAAATAAAAAAATCGCAATGATTAAAAAAATAAAAAGAGGAGCAAATTCCGAAAATGAAAAAAATTTAATGGGAGAAATTGTTGCTATAAGACCAAGGCCCAATGTTGGTAAAACAATCCCGTCCCCAACAATTCCACCCAAAGCAAGCCAGTCATTTTGTTTTTTGGCTGCAGTGACAATAAAAAACATTTCCGGTAAAGAGGTTCCGATTGCTACCGCAAGTAAACCAAAAACAGCAATCGAAAAGTCGAAATATTCGGCAAAGAAAATAGAAGACTGAACAATCCAATGACCTGCCAAAATTAAAAAAGGAATGCCAAGCAATATACAACCGGTATTTTTAAATAAAAGCATGAAAGGATGTTTTATTTTTTCTTTTTCTTCGTAAACATGATCAAAAAGCCTTCTTTTTGAAAAAAGCCAGCCGCTATAGAGAAAAAAGAGCATTAAAAGAACTATACCGTCCCCTCTGCTCAATTCCCCATCCATAATAAGTAGAAGAGGTAGAATTGCGGAAAAAACCAAAAAAAATGAAGACTGCTGCACAACCCTGCTTTCGGCTCGAAGGTTTTTACTTACAATAGCAGCCAAACCGGTAATAAAGGTTAGGGTAATCAGGCTGTTTCCAAGCACATCGCCCAAAAAAAGCTCAGGGACATTTTTTATAGTTGAAAAAACACCGATAACCAAGTTAGGCACGGTAGCCATAATTACCAAAACAAAATAAACAAGAACGAATTCTCTCCATTTAAAAATTTGGGCAAAAAAAGTTAAGCTATCAACAATCCAACGAGCCGAAACACCCAAAATAATAAATGAAATTACAAATAAAAAAATATAATAAATCATACTATAACTTCATATATTTTATAAGCTTTAAAAAAAATATATTATTTGATAAACAATACCGGCCAAAAGAATTAAAAATAAAGGATAGACGAGCTTTTTTTTAAATTTGGCAATTTTACTTTCTGCAGGAATAGCTTTTTTATACATTAATAAAATTAATATTCCGTCAATGCCAAGCATAACAGTACCGACAAAACCAATAATCGCAACAAACTCTTTAAGTCCTATTAAAAAAAGAAACAAAGGTAAAAAACAAGTAATTGCCCAGGCCAAATTTTTTGGCAATTTAAAATCATACCAAAAAACTTTTTTTAAGGTCAGACCGAGAGCAATAAAGGTTGTAAATGTTGTTAAAACTCCGAAACAAAGCGCCAAAACAACAATGCCGTCTCCCAAAACATTATCCAGCCCGGTTAAGGCAAAGTCTGTTGTTTCAGGACCGGTAATGCCTAAAATTAAATAAATGAAAAAAAGATAAACAACTATTGG
>PWRH01000083.1 GCA_003556525.1 Candidatus Nealsoniibacteriota bacterium | reverse complement strand
AGCGGAATTCGGCTTGTGCTTCTCCCGGTGAAGCACATTTCCTGGCGAAGAGATAAATCTCTTCTTCACCTTCATTCCGCTAAAGCGGAATTCGGTCGGTGAAGCACAAGCCCAGTTAATGATTATTCCAATGTAAGGTGGTTAATTTCTTGGTATCTTTTTTCTTCTAAAACCGCTTTCACTAAATCAAGATATTTTTGAGGGGTGGGTAAAATTTCTCCCAAAATACCTTTCTCAATTATTAAAGAACCCCTCTTTCCTAAAAATTCCTGGTGAGTACTCCAGGGATATTTTTCAGTAAAATCTAAAATTTTCTCCATATCTTTTATTCCCTCTTCTCTCCACTTTGGCTCCATTAAATCAGCCGGATTCAAAATATTAATATAAACCAACAAATATTGAAGATACCTTTCATCTTCCACCAATACATTCTTAAACCTACCCTGCCACAAACTTCCCACCCTATCATACTTATTATTAAAATATTTAGCATAACCCATATTAAGCTTATGCATAAACTTAATAGCTCCGCCTTCTTGAATCTCTTCTACCAATAAATGATAATGATTGTTCATTACGCAATAAGCTATAATTCTTACCAATGGCTTTCTTTCTTTACCTTCGGTTATAATATAGTTTTTTAAAACATTAAGAGTGAGTCTGCCTCGAGTTTTTTCCAATTGCCATAAAATATTACTAACGCTATTTTTATCATTAAACAAACACAAGCCCTGTAAAAAGCGCCAAAAATCAGCATCTTCTCTACAAATTGAAGACTTTGCCACACCTCTATTAAAAATATGGTAAATTTTACCTTCTTCAAATTGTACTTTTCTTTTCATTTTACCTTTTAGGGCTTGTGCTTCACCGACCGAGTTCCGCTTTAGCGGAATGAAGGTGAAGAAGAGATTTATCTCTTCGCCAGGGCTATTGCTTCACCGGGTGAAGCAATAGCCCAATTGTTTGTATTGATTTACTGGCGTTGCTTCACCGGGTGAAGCAATGGCCCAATTTTTGTTTAGTTGAAAGAGGAGGGGTGGTTAAGCTATTCTTCCAGATCGTTAAGCTCCTCCAGTTCATCCGGGCTATCTATCTCTTCGAAATAATCCGCATCTTCCTCCATATCTTCTTCCATGCCTTCTTCCATATCATCCTCTTCTGCTATTGCTTGCTTTAATTCCTGAATTCTTTGAATAACATGGTCATTGCCCGGATTAAGCTCCAGTACTTTTTCAAAATATTTAATAGCTTGTTCTTTATTGCCCTTTCTTTGGTAAGCCACACCCAAAGAATAAAGAGAGTTGGAATGGCCTGGAAAAATCTGAACAGCCCATTCAAGCTGAGCAATCGCTTCATCTATTTGATTGTTATTCAAATAAAAGCGACCGAGCTGAAAAATAGCTTCTATATTATGGGGATAAAAAGAAACCGTTTCTTCCATAATTCTTATTGCACCCTCTATATCATCTTCAACCTCTCGGGCTAAAGCAAGGTAAAGAGAAGCTTCGGCATATTCCAGCCTTAACTCTTTTGCTGTGGCAAATAAATCTTTTGCTTTATCGTTTTCTCCTTCAAAAAAATAAAATTTACCCAGTTCTGTATAAAGAACCGGATTATTCGGTTCCAGCTCAAGCGCTCTTTCAAACGATAATATACCCCACTTATTGGCACCGGCAGCCAGCCCCTGAATTTGCTGATAGACCATTCCCAATGTCTGCCAGGTGGCCACTCTATTGGGAGATAATTCAGTGGCTTCTTTGGCAAAATTAATGGCCGAATAAACATTGTTTGAAAGTGCTTGCTCACTTATCTGATCTGCCGGCTTCAGGCTCTCATTAAGCGCTTCGCCTAAATGATATCTTGCTATAGCCATCTTATATTGAGCCTGATAAGGATTAAGACTGACGGCTTTTTTTAGACTGTTTGCCTGCCCGGTTTCAAAATAATTCTTATAATTAACTTCAGCCAAATAAAATCTTATTCCGAAAAAAGAGCTTACGACAAAAACCAAAATAGCAACAACAAATAAGACCGAAAAAACCAAAGAAAGTTCCGGAAAATTTTTAAAAGAAAATGTTTTTTCTTTTAACGGAGTTTGCCAGCCGACAATGGACAATCCGAGAAAAAGCCAAAAACTAAAAGCTAAAACCGCATTTTGATAAAAAAACAGCTGGCCTAAAAATAAAACCAAAACACCTAAAAACAAAGTAAGTCCTTTTCTGCTTTGCTTCAATAAAATAAAACTGACTAACAAAAAAACCCCGATAAAAACCAAATAAGATAAAATTCCGAAAAAACCCATTGTAGCAAGAATCTCGGCCAAATGACTGCCCGACCTGTCAAACCTGGTTTGCCAAAAATCGGTTTGGTTAATTTCTACTGGCTTAAATTTGGCAAAACCGTAATTAAAAGTACCGATTCCCGAGCCGAATAAACCGCTTTTTATGCTTTCGGTTGCTGACTTTAAGCCGATTGACCATGAAGTCTGCTGGTCCAACACCAGTTCGTTGGGCAATTTTGTACCTAAAGACCACTGCTGATAAGCCGGGTCATCAGCCCTCTCTTGAGGTTCGGGCCAACCAACAAAAAGAAAAGAAAATGACAGCCCGATAACAATTATCGGCAAAATCAATTTATTAATGTCTTCTCTAAAAATTCTTGACCATAAGGCAAAACCCAAAAACAAAACCAGACTAAAAAAAATAATAAGCCAGGCCGAATTAAAATTAATAATTATAAGCAAAGCCAAAATGGCTGAAAACAAAATATAAAAAACTATCTTTGCCGCTTTACCCTGAATTTCTTTTTGATCCGATAAAACCAGCCCTGTCAAAAAAACAATTATAAAAGATAGAAATACAGCCAAGCCCTCCAGGCTGCCGCTTACCGGATTAAAAATTATCTGCGTCATTCCTCCGGGCAAAGAAATAAATTCATTCATTTTTTCCCAAACTCCGAAAATTGAAAAATAACCGAATAAAACAACAACTACAACAGAAGCTAAAAATATCTTTACTATTCCGCTAACAGACAATATTTGCTCGTTTTTTTCCTGTTCAATCTCATTTTCATTTTTGGTTTTTGAGCTTTGATTTCTGCTTTTTAGCCCTGCGTTATTAATAATCAAAAAAAATAAAACCGCCAAAACAAGCAAGTCTATCAGCCCGTTTGAAAACCGAAAATAATGCCCGATTAAGCTCGAAAACCCGTCAACGGAAAAAATAGCACTCAAAACGGCAACCAATAAAAAAGCCAAGATAAAAACATCCAAAGGAGAACGCTTTATTTTAACCTCTTTATCGATAAAAACCATTTTCCCGAGCCAGGCCAAAAAAGCCAAAAAAACAAGAAAAAACAAAAGATACTGCTTGTTAAATTCAAAAAACTCCAAAGAAAAAGGAAGAAAAAATAAAGGCAGCAAAAAAACCAATCCATATATACTATACTTAACAATGTTATTTAAAATGTTTACCATAAAATATTTATTTATTAATTAATCAATTATAATATAACCTTTTTTAGTCCGGTTTTCAATTTATAAAAGACCGGCTTTAAGCACCTTCATTCCGCTAAAGCGGAATTCGATTTCTAATAGTCAAAGAGATAAATCTCTTCTTCATCTTCATTTCGCTAAAGCGAAATTCGATCGGAGAAGCAATAGCTTTTTTGGGTGTTTAGTTTTCAGGGCAGGCAGGTGCTTGTTTTTCCCGGGCTTCCGCAGGTTTTTCTTCGTCTTTTTGGCATTCGTTTAAGTCAATACAAACTCTTGTTTGTTCTACCAACTCACTACACAAATCATCGGTTATTTCCGGCTTCCAAGAAGTGCAATCCCAGTCCGGAACGCAAACTTCCTTTTCTTCTTCCTTAATATGACAGGCATCATTATGCCAATATAAGCTCGCTTCTTCACAAAGCTCTTTAGTATCGCACAAATCCAAGTTTTCGCTGTCGCAAACTTTTTCGGGCTCTTTCGGTTTTTCAGGTTCTTTTGGCTCTTTAGGTTCTTCGGGTTCTTTTGGTTCTACAGGGTCTTTTTCCGAGGTAATGCCGTATTTTTCAAAAAGAATTTGCTCAACCAGCTTTTTCAATTTTTCTTCTTCCGTAAGTTTTGGCTCAACCACTTCTTTTGAAGAATCGTCTTTGTCATCTTTGTCTTTTATGTCATCCTTGTCTTTTATATCAAAATCGTCTTCAGGAGAATCAAGCGTATCGTCCATAACTATTCTGTCCGGCTTTTCCGGAATTTCTTTTTCTTCGGGAAGAACAGGCTCGTAGCCGGGTATCTTTCTTTCTTTTGTGTCAACAAATCTGCCGACAAGGCCGGAATACCTTGTAATTTCGGTTTTTTGGGTCAGGCCCTGCCTTTGTTCTTCTTCTTGGGCAGTTTTTAAAACCCTTAGCCAGCGGTTGGCAACCTGCGACAATTGCTCTGCCACATAAAGCCCCAAGTCGTCGTAACGGTTGCTTTCCTTTTCAACCCTTAAAACGTCCTGCTTTATTGTTTCCTGCCAAACGCTGTTTTCAGAAACAATCGCTTTATGCTGATAATGGACATAATAATACTTGTCGTCTTCCAAGATATCAATTATTTCCATTGCCAAATCATAATTCTCCAAGTCAGTTGCCAAAAGGAAAGAATTGTCTTTGCCTTTTTCTTCAACAATTTTTTGGCCGACAACGTTTTCTCTTATATCTTGATTGGCAAAAATTGCGCTTCCAAAGCCGATAATGAAAACCATTACCAGAATAAAAGCATTATGGTATCTTACGAAATCTCTTATTTTTTTTGTTAAGTTTGATTTGTTCATATTATTTCCCCGTGAGATAGAGCTCGCAAGCTCGCTATCTCATGGGGTTGTTAATTATCATATTTTGACCTTTAATTTTTAATTTTATTAAGCGAAAAGCGTAAAACGAAAAGCGTAAAACTACAACTTAAAACTTAAAGCTTTTAGCTTTGCACTGTGGTTTTACGCTTTTAGCTTTTAGTTTTTCTTTTTGAGTTTTCATATATTTTTTAGCTTTGCACTGTGGTTTTGCGCTTTTCACTTTTAGCTTTTCGTTTTTCATATTTTTCTTTCTAATGGATAGTAGCGACAAAATAGTCAAATAGTCGAATTTACCCTGTGGAATACGATTTGAGCCTTTTTCTCAGGAAAATCTTGCCATAATGGGTTTTAAAATACTT
>PWRH01000023.1 GCA_003556525.1 Candidatus Nealsoniibacteriota bacterium | reverse complement strand
TAAACATGGCAATAAGATAGATAATTAAAAAAGGGAAAAGTCCTGAAAAAAATGTAAGAAAAAGAATAAAAAGAAAAATAAGCCTTAAAAGGTTTGAGTCAATGTCAAAATACTCTCCCAGCCCCCCAAATATGCCGGCGAGCACCTTATCTTTCTTACTTCTATATAGTTTTCTTTTATTTGATTTGGTCATAATTATTACTTTTTTTCATTTTCCGTTATTTTCTTTTTGCTAAAAACAAAAATATACAAAATTTCCAGTAATCCCACGGTATTAACCAAAAGGAGCATAACAAACCACCACTTTTCTCCTCTTCTGGCAGACTTCCAAAGAGCAACTCCTTTCCAGGGAATTGTCCAAAGAGTTAACAATAAAATAAGCCAAGCAAAATAACTTACAGAGTTTATTATTTCTTCCATAATAAAAATTTTTTATTAATGATAAAAGACCTTTTAATTTTTCTTTTTAAAGATTTCAGTAATGGCAAAAAACACAAAACCAAGCCCGAGACCCGTAAACATTGCGCCGGGAACATTTCCTATTAAAAAACCGATACCCATGCCGGTTAAAACACCTGCCGGAATAAACAAAGCTCCGGGACTGTCTTTTTCTTTTTCATTTTGGGTGCCCTCTTCTTCTTTTTTATTTTTTTGAGGAATAAACCCAAGGAAAAGTAAAAAAAATAAAAGATTTAAGAAAAGCAATTCTTCGTGAATTGCTCCGAGAAGCCCTAAAAAACCTAAAAAACCAAGAAAGCCCAATGGATTAAATTCTATTTTTTTCATAAATTTGTTTGATTAATTTATATTATTTTATTTTATCAAAATATTATAAAAAAACCACCTTTGCCGAAAGACAGTTATTTTTTTTATGGAACCACAAAGGGAGGATGACGTTAAAAATTGTTTAATAACAAAAAACGCCCCTGAAAAAGCGCTTTTTGTTTTTGAAATAATGGTTGTCTATTATTTATTCTCTGCAAATCTTCCTTTTCTTGTTTGCATTCTGGCTGCCATTTCTTCCTCTGTAATACATCCGCTTTCAACAGCTGCCGTTAATCTTTCTTGCCTTGCCTCCATTCTAGCCTCTCTATGCTGCTCCCTGTTTTCATTTCTATAGGCGTGAAAGACTTCTTTCGACATTTCTGAATCTTGAGCGGACAACTCATCTCCGCCCCTAAACCTTATCATTGACCCCCATGGCTTTGCTTCTTCGGAAGCGAAAATAGACCCTGCTGACAAAAAGACAATCCCTGATAAAAGCATTGTTCCGATAATTATTTTTTTAGTCATTTTTTTATCTTTGATTTTTAATTTTCAATTTCGACCTTTCTATATATCAATACAAAAAAATCGAATTTATCTTTCATTTGGCCTTTCTTTATAGTTTCTAAATCTTCTCTCAATTCTTTTAAAGCTTTCAACGTCTATTGATCCCTCTTCTAATTCACCAACCACAATGACCTTACTTCCTTGCTCTATTTCTGAAAAAGCTCGCCTACCCCTTATTTTTTCCGTTATTTTCAAGCTAACTTCTTCCCCGCTATCAAGCTCCATTATCCATAAATTATCTTTTTCTCCTAAAATTTTACCGAAATAAACATTTTCAATTTCCAGGTTACCCAGATCCCTATACATTCTGCCGGCTAAAGGCAGTCTTTCCTGCTCCGCTAATCTGAAAAATGAATGATGTAGCGATGATTTTTCGATTAGAAAACTGCTTAAAAAAACTAAGATTATAATTATAAGTAAAGAAGCAATAAGCGGTTTTCTGTAAATAAAATTAAATCTCTTTGCAACAACCTCAACCAAAATAACCAAACCGACTACCAGAAAAACAAGATACCAGGGAAAAGATAAAAGAATATTTCTAATTACCTGAAATCCCATTCCGTGAAAAAGAAAAATATCGTTTATTCTTAAAACAAAAATAATCAGACTGCTAAAATATAGGGCAAGTAAAAAAGCCAATATCAATAAACCAACAATCAAAATTGTTTTTACAATAAAATATACTCTGGGCTTCATCTTCAGTTCGCCCTTTTCAATCTTGGAAACAACCTTTTGGCTTATTAAGTTTTCATTATTTTCTTTTTTCATATAATAATTTTTTAATTTCATTTCGGCCCCTTTTTAATCTTGTACCTACTGTGGAAACAGGAATTTCTAAAATATCGGAAATCTCCTGATAATCCTTTTCTTCAAAATAATAAAGTACCAATGGTTCGCGATATTTTATTTTCAATTTGTTCAAATGATTTTCTATCTCTTCTTTTTCTTCTTCTCTTTCAATTTCTTTTAGAAAATTATCCTTGCCGGCAAAAGAAAAAATGGTATCCGGGTTAAAAAAAAGAAATGGTTCTTTTTTTTTCTTCTTAACAAGGTTTATAAACTCATTGTGGGCAATCCTATAAATCCATGATGAAAACTTTTTTTTAATATCAAACCCTCTAATATTAACATATGCCTTGATAAAAACATTTTGCACCGCATCTTCAATGTTCTCATAATTATATAAAAACTTTCTTCCATATCTTAATAATTTTTTTTCGTAGCGCTTGGCAAGCACGCCAAAAACTTCTGTTTTATTGTCTAAAACAAGCTGAACCAGCTCTTCGTCGGTTTTATCTTCCATTTTCATTTGTTTCTTTTTCTATAGTTTACCTATACTATATTATACAATAATTTAAAAAATTTATTTCATTTATAAAAAAACAAAAACCACCTCTGCTGAAGGGTGGTTTTGCCTGATTAGCCTGTTGCCCACTATTCAATTTATTTTATTATCTTTATTGCCTTACCATTTATTAAAGCATCAGCAATTTTCTTATATGAAGAATACAAAATTCTTTGATAAGTACTTTGGGAAGTATTCATTTTTTCAGCTGCTGATTTCTGTTCCAAATCGTTAATGTGCCGCAAACGAAATGATTCCACTTCCTCGGTCGTAAGTTCTACAATCTTAAGATTCCTCATAGGTACTCCTTGAGGCTTAAAATAAGTAATATTCGGGTCAAACCTTATTCTTCTGCAAAGTCTTGGTCTTGGCATAGAATTGAAAATATTAAAATTTAATGATATTGTTATCCCAAAGAAGGCACTCCCAGCCTTTCTAAAAAGAAAGGCTGGGCTCTCGGCCTTCTTTATTTTTGGGCATCGAGTTCAGAAAGGCGCTCTTTAATACAGTTCAAATCTTCTTCTAAAATCTTAGCTTCCTCTTCTAGCATTTGCTTCTCATCATTTGGTCTAATTTCCGAACCAAATCTCCAGAATCTACCAAATCCACGACCAAATCCCCGTCTAAAACCCATTCCGCAAGGACCTAAACCCCAGCCTGCACCTGCTCCCATTCCCCAAGGCCCGGTTCCGTTTTGTTTTGGCATAATTTTTATAATAATTAATTTTTATTAGTGAGAGGAACGACCTTTTATTATTATCTCCCCTCTATTATGAATATACACCCATAACTATATTTTGTCAATAAACAAGCAAAAAACCACCTCTGTTAAAAGGTGATATGCGATTGTGTTTCTTAATAAAAAACCCGAGTGGGCTGTCCTGAATATGTTGAAATAATTCGAGTCTGCTTTTTTCAGCTTAGCTTAAAAATTTAAAAAAATTTCGGCTTTATTTTTTATTTTTTTTTCAGGATTTACAAATTTTTATATGTCTTGCTTGACCTTCTTTCAATAGAAAGGACAAAAATATTTTTACCGGTTTTTTTAAAAATAATACGAATACCTCTTTTACGAACACGAAAAATATCATCATAACCCTTTAATTTTTTGATATTTAAACCCTTGAGATTTTCTTTTTCTATATTTTCGAGAATATCTTTTACTATTTTTCTTTCTTTTTCTACCAGCCTCCTTAATACCTTTTTAATCTTATCTGTCATATTAAATACGGGAAAGGATATCTTTTATATCCACCCCGCCTTTTTTGATTTTTGTAAAATCAACAACTTCCTCCCATTCCTCTGACTCATCTTCAATGGGAGAAATTTTAAATAAAGGAGTAGATCTGCGCATTATAATCAAGCTCTCGCCCTTTTTAATGCGCTTTATATGTTTTTCCATGTTTTGACGCAATTCTTTTAATCCAATAAATTTTTCCATTTTTTTAATTTGTTTTAACTTATTATTATGTTTATCTTAAGTTTAACTTAAAATAAACTTTTGTCAAACTTATTATTCTTTGTGCCCTGAAAAATAGATAGCGCCTACCCCGAAAGCTTTGAATAAACGGTTTGACCTAAACTTCGCTAATCACATCAAACCCTTTAAAGCTTCCTGTTATTGCTATTCCCACTACTTTTTTTGCTATTTTTTTATCCTTAATCTGCTTGGCTGTTTCATTCATTGTTGCCCCGGAACCAACTGCATCATCTATAAGTAAAATGTTTTTATATTTTACATTTTCAGTCAAAATAATGGTTTTTTCTGCATTTTCAATTCTATCGCCAAGCTTGCTTAATGTTTTCTGAGGAACAGTTATTTCTGTTTTAACTTTTTCTATTTTTATTCTTCCCTTATTTAACTTCAACCCCTTTTCAAGTTCACGCATAATTTGTATTTCTCTTTTCACTGTCCAAGGAATAAAGCCAACTGCATCAATTTTATGCATTTTAATTATTCTCTCTATTTTGGGCCTAATTATTTCTATAATCTCTTTAATTATTTTTTTATTCCCGCTCTGTTTTCCATAAAGAAGCAGTTGGCCAAGCTTTGTTTTTCCGAACCTTTCAATACTATAAAAATCCAGATAATAGACATTATCCAAAAAAACTTTCTTAAAAGTATTTTGAAATTTATCATTTCCTGTAATAACTCCTTTCTTTTTATAATTATCATACTTTTTAAAAGTTTTAATATAATCATCAACCGCCCTTTTAACATCCAAATTATTTTTATTACACCAATAAATAAACCCTTCCATCCCTTCTTTTCTTTCACCACCGGGAGTTATTATTAAATAATTCTCTTCAATAATTTTTCTTTTACTTTCGTCGAAAGAAAAGAAAGCGTCTGCTCTGTGAGCTGCTTTTTCTTTAATTAAATAAAACACTTTTGGCGGTTTGCCTATTTTATAAACAATGCCTTCGTCTAAAAGATTTTTAAGCTGTTTTCTTATTGCTCTATCGCTAATATCTAAAAAATCAGCAAGTTCTGCCCCGCTGGCCTGCTTATTTTTTTTAAGATAATTTATTATTTTTTGTTTTGTTTCATTTTTCATAATAT
>PWRH01000050.1 GCA_003556525.1 Candidatus Nealsoniibacteriota bacterium | reverse complement strand
TCTTCACCTTCATTCCGCTAAAGCGGAATTCGGTCGGTGAAGCACATTTCCTGACGAAGAGATAAATCTCTTCTTCACCTTCATTCCGCTAAAGCGGAATTCGGTCGGTGAAGCACATTTCAATTTTTCTTTGGAATAGAATTCATGTGTCCATGTTTGACTTTTTTCAATTTTAAGGCTACTATGGCATAGTATAGAGTAAGTTTCTGTTAATTTATTTTTCTTACATTGTTTAATTTTGCAAGAAAATAAAAACAGCGGTCGGCTTACTGTTAATAAATAATGTAAGAAAAATGGCAAAAAAATTATTTGTCGGCGGACTATCGTACGAGACTACCGAGGATGTTTTGAAAGAAAACTTTTCCAAGGCAGGAACTGTTGATTCAGCAGTTATAATTCTTGATAAAATGTCCGGCCGATCAAAAGGATTTGGTTTTGTTGAAATGTCTTCCGAAGAAGAGGCTCAAAAAGCCACTGAAATGTTTAATGGGCAAGAGATTGACGGAAGAAAAATAACCGTAAACGAAGCCAAACCATTAGAGGCAAGACCTCCGAGAAGAGATGGATTTAATCGAAATCGAGGAGGCCATGACAGACCTAGGAAAGATCGTTGGTAAAACCTCAAAAACCCCTGAAAAGGGGTTTTTTATTGCAAAAACAGGCTGCTTTACACAAGTCACGTAAAAAAATGTTGCTTAATAATAATTTTTTGCTATAATTTTAAATATGGAATTAAATCTGGAAATAACAGCTTCTATCGCGCAACAACTTAGCTCAATTTTGGGAGAATATCCTTTTTTTGACATTGCTTTGGTTGGAAATACAATAGGGGAATATATAATCTTCTTAATTTTATTTTTGCTTCTTTTTAGTATTTTGAGGGTTTTCAGAATGGTAGTGTTAAATAGAATTAAAAATATCATTAAAAAAATAGATAAAAAGCAAATAGGTGAAACATTTGTTTCAATAATTGACACAATCAGACCTTCTTTTTACTATTTTCTGGCTTTTTATATCAGCATACATGCCTTAAATGTCCACAATTTAATTTTAAAAATACTTACCGGAATATTGATTGCCTGGCTTGGTTATCAAGCAGTAAGAGCGATCCAAATTTTAATCGACTATGCAATTGAAAAATACCTAATAAAAGAAAAAGATCAAGGAACCCAGCATGCAATATTGACTATTGGTAAAATAGCCAAGTGGGCTCTGTGGATTTTTGCAGCCATTTTTGTTTTTGCCAACCTGGGTGTAAACGTTACTTCAGCCATAGCCGGATTGGGAATCGGAGGTATTGCCATTGCGCTTGCTCTTCAAAATATACTAAACGACCTTTTCAGTTCTTTTGCAATTTATTTCGATAAGCCGTTTATTGTCGGAGACTTTATTATTGCAGGAGAACACATGGGAATTGTTGAAAAAATAGGCATTAAAACAACCCGATTAAGAGCCCTGCAAGGAGAAGAAATAGTTATTTCAAACAGGGAATTAACTTCAGCCAGAATTCAGAATTTTAAAAAAATGACAAAAAGAAGGATTGTTTTTAAGATAGGCGTTACTTATGAAACTTCTCTTGAAAAACTAAAAAAAATACCTTCTTTTATAGAAGAAATAATAAAAGAAGAAAAATTAGCGGAATTGGACAGGGTTCACTTTGCCGAATTCGGAGATTTTTCTCTTAATTTTGAAATTGTCTATTATATTCTTTCCGGGGTCTACAAAGATTATATGGACACCCAGCAAAACATGCTTTTTAAAATAAAGGAAAAATTCGAAAGCGAAAATATATCAATGGCTTTCCCAACCCAAACCATTTACCTTGAAAAAGAAAATGGAAATTAAAACTTTAACAGTAGGAATACTGCAAACCAATTGCTATTTATTGGTCTCTCAAGGAGAGCTGGCTGTTGTTGATCCCGGAGGAGACTTGGAAAAAATTTTAAAAGAAATAGAAAAAACAAAGGCTAATGCCAAATATATTTTAAATACTCATAATCATCCCGACCATACTTTTTATAACGAAGAACTTAGCCAAAGAACCAATGCCAAAATATTAACCGGACTAAAGGAAAATGATGAGCTGAAGATAGGCGACAGTGCTTTAAAAATAATTCATACTCCGGGCCACACCAAAGAAAGTATTTGCTTAATGGGAAATGATTTTATTTTAACAGGAGATACTTTGTTTAAAGAAGGTCATGGCAGAACAGACCTGCCGGGTGGCTCCCAAGAAGAAATAGAAAAATCTTTGGAAAGATTGTCGATAATGCTAAAACCCGGAACAATTGTTTATCCCGGCCACGGGCCAAGTTTTAAAATAAACCCTGTAGTTTAAATAAAAGTTGTTCCAAATTCTCACGATCGTGAAAATTTGAACAAACTTTATGATAAAAAAAGAGGTGTTAAGTTTAACACCTCTTTTATGTTTTTTGTATCTTTTAAGATTACCATTCGATGCGTACCTTGCCGATTCCATGGTTCTTTAAACCTATCTCTTTTGCTGCAGCCATAGATAGGTCTATAATCCGGGTGCTATGAGGCACCCATCTGCCACCCGACCTTTCAAAGGGCCCGCGGTCATTTATTCTAACCGTGACACTTTTCCCTGTTTCGAGAAAAGTGACCCTTACATTGGTGCCAAATGGCAAAGAGGTGGACGCTGCTGTCATGGCATACATATTATAAACTTCGCCATTGGCAGTGGTCCGACCATGGAACCCGGGACCGTACCAGGAGGCAATCCCTGTTCGAGACTGCGTACTTCTTGAAACTAAAGCTATTTTTTCTTTTTCTTCTTTAATCTCCTCAGCTTTTTCTTCAGTTTTTTCTGCAACTGAGGCCTGGTGAACAAAAATATTGGCAGCCTCCTGCTCTTTTAATAGCTCATTCTCCTCAGCTTTTTCTTCAGTTTTTTCTGCAACTGAGGCCTGGTGAACAAAAATATTGGCGGCCTCCTGTTCTTTCAGGGTTTGAGCCTCTATTTCTTTTTCTTTTGTTTTCTCTTTAATACTTGCCTGGTTTTCAAAAACATCAACCACTGTTTCAAGCTCTTTTTCTAACCGATCTGACCTTAAAAGGTCTTCGGTTGCAAAAAAAAGAACCAAAAACGATAAAAATACGACAACAAGAACCCTGGTAAAGATACTTCCGCTTTTCAATTTGATGCCCTCCTTATATAATTTTTTTTAAAGAGCTACTACAATATAAGACGAATTAAGTGTAGATTTATTACACCAACTCGTTTACAGTCATTTCCGCTTAAATAATATTACTATAAAAAATACTTTTTGTCAAGCATTAGTGCTTGAAAAAAAATAAAAATATATTATAATAAAAAAAGCTCTTAAGAAAGGAGGGACGAAAAATTGGATCCAAAAATTAAAAAGCTGGTTTTAGCGCTAAATCAAGCGGGAATTCAAACCTCACACAGCTGTCAGGGGCACGATGATTGGCAAAAACACCATTTTCCTTGGATAATTTTTAACTGGAAAAAATTTTTTGATAACCCGGAAGAAGAAAAAATAAAAAAAATAGTTGAAGAGTATAACAATCAAAAAACTTCAGAAGAAGAATGGTGGGAGGTGGTTTTTAATGAAAATGGAAAGAAATACTGGTTAAAACCAAAGCATGAATATAAATCACTCGAATGGCTGCAAGAACAAGCGGAAAAATTGGCAGACTATATAAATTATAACAGCCCAAAGTAATACTGAGGGCTGTTTATTTAAGTAGGTTGAGTTTTATGTTTTTTACTGATACATTTAAAATAGCGATAAATATTTATATTATAAAAATGGAAAACAATAAACAGCCATTGGCCGACAGAATCAGACCGGACTCTTTGGATAAGTTTTTCGGACAAGAAGAAGTGATCGGAGAAAAAAAGCTTTTAAGAGAGGCGATAAATTCCGATAAAATGCCCTCGATGATTTTTTGGGGCCCTCCGGGCAGTGGAAAAACAACCCTGGCCCTGATTATTGCGAAAAAAACCAAATCAGAGTTTTTTCAAACAAGCGCTGTGTCTTGCGGACTGAAAGAATTAAAACAAGTAATTGAAAAAGCGGAAATAAACAGCCTTTCGGGCAAAAAAACAATATTTTTTCTTGATGAAATTCATCGCTGGAACAAAAGACAGCAAGACGCTCTTTTGCCTTATGTTGAAAAAGGAACAATTACGCTTATTGGAGCAACCACTGAAAATCCAAGCTTTGAAGTAATAAAATCTCTTCTTTCAAGGTGTCAAGTTTTTGTTTTTAAAGAACTTACCAAGGAAAGTATTTTAAAAATAATAAAAAGGGCCATAAAAGATAAAAAAAACGGCTTTGGCAAATTAAATATCAAAATTGATAAGAAAACAATTTCTTTAATTTCCGAGCTGAGTAACGGAGACGCCAGAAAAGCTCTCAATGTTTTGGAGTATGCTGTTTTAACCTCAAAAATAACAGAAAAAAACAATATAAAAATAACAGCTGATGCAGTAAAGCAGGCATTTCAAAAAACATACCTATTCTACGACAAAGAAGAACACTATGATATTATTTCTGCACTGCATAAATCAATGAGAGGGTCTGATGCAAACGCTTCGATTTACTGGCTGGCAAGGATGATTGAGGCAGGAGAAGATCCTTTGTATATTGGAAGAAGGATTATCCGTTTTGCTTCGGAAGATATAGGGCTGGCCAATTCACGCGCCTTAGAACAAGCTGTAGCTGCCTACAGAGCTTGTCATTTTATCGGCTTGCCCGAGTGTAGCCTTGCTTTGGCTCAAGCTGTTGTTTATATGGCTAAATGCAAAAAATCAAACGAACTTTATGTTGCTTACCAAAAAGCGGCTGAGGATGTTAAAAAACACGGTAATTTGGCTGTTCCTTTAGGCTTACGCAATGCCCCGACCGAACTAATGAAAGAGTTGGGCTATGGAAAAGATTATAAATACAGTCCTGATTTTAATTACCAAGAAAAACAAAATTATTTCCCGGAAAAATTAAAAAAAAGAAAATATTTTAAAAATGGATATTGAAAAATTTGAAGAACTGGTCAGTGAAGGAATTGAAGCGATTCCTGAAAAATTCTTAAAAAGACTTGAAAATGTCGAAATAATTGTTGAAGAAAGGCCGACATTGGAACAGCTTAAAAAGCTAAAAATAAGAAAAAATGCTTTGCTTTTCGGTTTATACGAAGGTGTTCCCCAAACAAAAAGATGGGGCTACGGCCAGGTTTTACCCGATAAAATCACTATTTTTAAAGAACCGATCGAAAAGGCCTCCCGCTCAAAAGAAGATATAAAAAAACTTGTTAAAGAAACGGTCTGGCATGAAATTGCCCACCATTTTGGCTTCAGTGAAAAAAGGGTAAGAGAGGTTGAAGCAAAAAAAAGAAAATTAAAATAAAAAATGAAAAAACTTTTTCTTTCTATTCTAATTTCAATAATACTTGGTTTTGTTGTTTTATTTTTTTGGCCTTTTTTTAATTTTAAAGCGGAAGAAACAATCGTTATTCCGGCAAAAATAATCGAAACAATTGAAAGGGAAATAATTACTCCTTCTCCGCTTAAAGCGCCGGAAAAGACAGAAGATCCGTCGATATTTTTAAACGAAAATAAAATAATAGAATGGACCAATGTCCAAAGGGAAAAACAAGGATTAAACCGGCTCAAAGAAAACCCTAAACTAAACGAAATGGCAAAACTAAAGGTTGAAGATATGTTTAAGAACCAATATTTTGAACATGATTCGCCCGAAGGAATAGGGGTTAAAAATTTGGCTGAAGACGTAAATTATCAGTTCTTAACTGTTGGTGAAAACTTAGCTATGGGAAATTTTAAAAGTGACAAGGATTTGGTTGAAGCTTGGATGGCAAGTCCGGGTCATAGAGAAAATATTTTAAATGCAAATTACCAAGAAATCGGAGTGGCAATTAAAAAAGATTTTTTTGAAGGAAAATTGGTTTGGATGGCGGTTCAACATTTTGGAACACACCTAACAGCCTGCCCTGAGCCTGATAAAAAATTAAAGGAAGAAATAAGAGAAAAAGAAATAGAGCTTGAAGAAATTGAGAGAGAGTTAGTATTTCTTAAAGAAGAAATTAAAAAAATCAGGCCCAAGTGGGGGAGCCATTATCAGGAAAAAATAGAAAACTATAATGATTTGGTTGATTATTACAACAAGCTTGTTTTAGAAAATAAAAATATTATTCTAAAATACAATAATGAAGTTAGAGAGTTTAACGAGTGTATTGGTGCTTTAAAATAAGGCTATTTTTCTATTCTCCTAACATATTCTTTCTTCTCGGTATTTATCTCAACAATATCTCCTGTTTCAATAAAAAGAGGAACATTTATTTGTGCGCCTGTTTCCAAAACAACCGTCTTTGTTCCTCCTTGAGCCCTGTCTCCCTTAATACCGGGCGGAGCCTCAACAACTTTCAACTGAACCTTAACAGGCAATGAAATATTTATTATTTTATCTTCAAACTTAATTCCCTCAATAATTTCATTGGGCTTTAAAAAAGAAATACTCTCTTCAATTATTTCTTTGGGTAATTCAAAACGATTGGAAGGATTTTCCGCCAAGCAAAAAAAATATTTATCTCTGTGGGAATAAAGAAATTTAGCCTTAATTTTCTCAATTAAAGCCTCTTCAAACTGGTCTCCCGGGTGAAAATTTTTTGAAATAACATTGCCGGTAATTAAATTTTTAATCTTTGTTTGAGTAACCGAACTACCTCTTCCCTTAAAAAGAAAAGATGACTCCAAAACCTCGTAAGGTTGGCCGTTAAAAATAAACTTTGCTTGTTTTTTTAAATCATTGTGAGAAAGCATGGTAGTTATTTAAGAATTGAGTTAATAAAATTAGGGCGGCCTTTTAAAAAATCTTTGATTTTTAATTCATTTCTACCTTCGATTTTTATTTTTTCAACCACTAAGAAATTTTTTTGGCATTGAATTTTTATTTTATCCGAAGAAAAGGCCAAAACTTTTCCAAAAGAATGTTTGGCAGGATCATCCGATTTTAAAGAAAAACCTTTTAAAATTTTAATATTTAACAATTTACCATTATTGTCCCAAAAAGTATAACATCCGGGCCAAACATGAAAAGCTCTTATTTTTCTTTCTATATAATCCGCTGTTTCGTTTTCCCAGTCAATTCTGCCGTCTTCTTTTTTAAAAACTTTGGTATGGGTTGCTTTTGATTCGTCTTGCTGTTTAGGATTAATTTTTCCGGCAATCAAACACTCCACAAGAAGATCCGCTCCAACAATTGCCAATCGGTCATGAAGCTCTTGATAAAAAGGGTCTTTCATTTTTATTTTTCTTTTTGCAATAATCGGTCCTGCATCAACTCTTTCAATCATTTTAATTATCGAAACCCCAAACTCTTTATCGTTATTTAAAATAGCTGATTGGATAGGGGAAGCTCCCCGATGTTGGGGCAGTAGGGAAGGATGGACATTAAAAAACCCTTGCTTGGGAATATTAAGTATGCTTTGAGGCAATATTTTTCCATAAGCAGCCGTTACTCCCAAGTCAAAAGAATAATCTAAAATTACCGACTCAATCTCTGTTAATTTTTCTGGCTGCAATATCGAAATATCATACTTTTGGGCAATTTTTTTAACAGGCGGAGAAGTAATTAATTTTTTCCTGCCAACAGGCTTGTCTTTTCCGGCAACAACCAATAGGGGAGCATAGCCGGCATTAATCATTTTTTCCAAAACAATTGCCCCGAATTGGGGAGTGCCAATAAAAAAAATTTTAAGTTTTTTTGCCATTATTCTGCAATTTTCCATTCTATATCTTCTTTTTTTCCGGCAAACTCAAGCCATTCGCCTCCACTGTCAATAACATACCATTTTTTCCTTGTTTCCGACCAAACCATTGGATCTCCGAAGTAATAGGGTTTTTTAACAATTTCTTTGGGTTTTAAACGATCCAGCTCAAGCCATTTTTTAAATATTGTTTCAATTGAATAATCCAGGTTGCGGGAATTCGCCCAACCGGAAACTTTGTCGATTGCTTGTTTTGCTTTTTCAACAGAGCCTGCCAGTTCCAAAAGCTGTTTGGCCGGCTTGGTAAATCTGGAATAAATTATTTTTCTCTTTTTTGCGCTTTGTTTTAACTCTTCCAGATTTAACCCTTTGGTTTTAAAATAATGAGTAACAATTTGACGGACAGCTGTTTCGGTTTTTAATTCTTCAAAATATTTAATCTTTCCTTTTTTCAAATATTCTTCAATTTTTTCCGAAATGCTTTTTCCTATGCCTGGTATACTATAAACTCCTTTAATGCCTTTGTTTTTATAAATTTCCGAAATATCATCGCTTAACCCCTCCAAAGACAAAGCTGCTTTCCGATAAGCCCTGGGCTTATAGGCTACGCCCTTTATTTCCAAAAGCTCGGCGATTTCTTTTAAAATTGATGCAATTTTTTTGTTCATCAAGAGCTATATTTTTCAACCCTAAACCTATAAATAAAAACTTTTTCTTTATCGGGATCAATGCCCGCCTTTTCGCAAGCAATAATAAATTGCTCTTCTTTGGTATTTATCCCGGCTAAATCAGGCAAAAGAACTCCGCTTTTAAAGGGAATATTTTTTTCTAAAATTTCTTCAGCCGGTTTGTTGTCTTTTTTGTTTGGAAAAATAAACGGCGAAGTTTTTACAATTAAACCGAATCTTTTCGGGTCCAGCTCATCTATGCTTTCTATTGGTTCGGGAAAACTTAAAATAGAAACCGTATAAGACAAATAATCCAGCTCTTCTTTTCTTATCGGTCCAAAACGATAATCTTTACTGGCTGCACTAACCGCGTTTTCAATAATTTCTTCGGCAACATTGGGCCGAGTAGGCAAATAAGTACCGATACAAGCGCGTAATCTGTCTTGCTTCATAATTGTTATAAAAACACCTTTCTGTTCTTTAAGGATTCTCTTGGGTAAATCAAGCGGGGGAAGCATTACCACTCTTTCCTTAACGTATTTTTCAACCGCTGATTTTGCTAAAAAAATATATATATTCATTTTTAGTTTAATATTTTTAATTTTAATTTATTGTTTTTAGTGTCATAAATTGCAAAAGTGGCCCGATAATAAATTCCTGCCAAATTACCCGGATTAACAAGCTCGGTTTTACCGACTTTTTCTTGCCAAGGCTTATGAGTATGCCCGTAGAAAACCAAATCGTATTTTCCCGACTCTGCCAATTCTTGGGCTTTATCCGGAAAATGGGCAAAAGCAATTATTTTTTTGGCTATTCTGGTTTTTCCATAATTTTGCCAAGTTTTTAAGCGAGGAATCTTTTTTAAAAAAGCTTTGTCTTTTTCTAAAATATCGAAATCAACATTCCCGAAAGAAAGATAAAGCTTTCCGGGAAAAATACTTAAAATTTCTTTAATTGTTGAAAAAGAACAAACGTCTCCACAATGCAAAATTATTTTAACATCCTCTTCTTTTAAAATATTAACTGTTTTTTTAATATTAGCCAAATTATCATGGCTGTCTGAGATAATAGCTATCTTCATAATTTTAACAAAAAGTCTTTAATTCTTTCAGCCTCTTTTTCCACTACAGGACCGGAATATTCTCCGGAATGAGCCTTAACCCCCTTATAGCTTGGTTTCTTTTGATCCAAATGAAGATTAAAAATTAAAAAATCAGGGCCCTCTTTCAAATAAATATGAAATCTGGGATAACCCGAAGACGGCCGGACAAAAGATAAGGCCGAATCCGCATTATGTTTACCCTGAAAGTAATAACCGGTTTTTCTCATTAAATCATAAATATTTTCTTTGAAATATTTTTCTATTTTAAATTTCATATTTTAAAGTCCAAAACCAAATAACCAACCCCGAAAAAATTGTCATAAGACAAAACTTCGGGAGAGTAACCGATTCTGGATTCTTCCAATATACCCAAAATATAACAAAAGGAACGTAAGCCACATTCTTGGGCCATAGGATATTTTTTTTCAAGGTTTAAAATATTATCAATATCTTTTCTCTTTAAAGACTCTATCAGATCATCATCAAAACTCGGCCCGTCAGGGTGAAATCCGTAGGGACCATCCGGCTTTAATGAATGCGATAAATCACCACTGGCAATCAGGGCAATTTTTAAGTTTGAATTTTTAATTTCTGAATATACTTTTTTTCCCCAATCAAAATGCTGCTCTGGAGAATCGGATGTAGTAAGAACCGGCAATACTTTTGAATTACCAATATTCAATGCGGAATTATCCGCTGTCCGATGTTCTTCAATTTCTTGATCGGCTGAAACTAAAAAATACAAAGGAACCTTAACCCCCCAGTCAGGATGAGGAGAAGAAATAATTATCGCTTCCGGGTTTAATTTTTTCATTCTTAAGGAAACTTCCTTGAGCTGATTGATTGTTTGCTCTACCTTACTTCTGTCTTTTTCCGAGCCAACCGAAGGCAAAATTATTGGTGGATGAGGAACAATGGCGCTAAAAACAATTGGCATATTAAATTGGTATATTAAATTAACATATTAAATTAATTTTATAATTTTAGATTTAAATCCATTCTTGGGAACTTCGGAAGTTCCCAACTTGAAAAGTTCCTCTACACTTGGGAACTTCGGAAGTTCCCAGGTTGGGGGATTCCTAAAGTTCTATAAAATTAAGTTTAAGTTTATTTTACATTTTGAACAAAAACCTTTTTCATCATAACGAAAAACATTATAACCTGTCCTGTCAACCATTAAACTCTGGCATTCGGGGCAAAAAGTATCCTCCGAAGGCAAACCCGGAATATTTCCGGTATAAACATATTTTAACCCTGAACTTTTGCCGATCTCATAAGCCTTTTTTAACGTATCAACCGAGGTGTCGGGTAAATGATTCAGTTTATAAGAAATTTTACCCGAAAAACCCGTAACATGCCACGGAGTTTCAGGGCCCAATTTTTTATTGATAAATTCAGCAATATTTTCAAGCATTTTTTCGGAATCCGAAAGAGAGGGGATGATTAGTGTTGTTATTTCAACCCAAACACCTGACTTTTTCATCAGTTCCGCAGTTCTTAAAACAGGTTCAAGTCTGGCACTGCAAACATGACGATAAAAATCATCAGAAAAGCTCTTAATATCGATATTAATGGCATCAAGATAGGGAATTATTGCTTGAGCCGATTCTTTTGATAAAAATCCGTTTGAAACAAAACTGTTTTTTATCTTTTTCTTCTTTGCTTTTTTCATTGTGTCCAGGGCATATTCCAAAAAAACAGTTGGCTCCGTATAAGTATAAGAAATGCTTGGCAAGTTTTTTTCAACTGCCATTTCAACTACTTTCTGAGCCGATATCTTTTTTCCCGGGATAACTCCTTTTCTTTTAAACCCCTGCGATATGTCGTAGTTTTGGCAATTTAAGCACTTAAAGTTGCAACCTGCAGCAGCAATAGAAAGACAATTTGTACCGGGTAAAAAATGAAAAAACGGTTTCTTTTCAATCGGATCAATATTTATTGCTACTGCCTTACTATAATTTAGGACATATAGCTCTCCATCAATATTCTCCCTTACAATACAAAGCCCTCTTTCATTGGGCCCAATGATACAATAATGGCTGCAATTTAAGCATTTTACTCTTTTTTCGCTATTTAGTTTTTCAAAAAGATAAGCTTTTTTCACAAATTTTTTATAATAATTTAGCTGTATATTTTAATTTTAACACTTGTCTTGATTATAATAAAGTAAAAATATTATAATTTTATGGTTTTTGTCAAAGATTTCTTTTTATATTATAATTAAAAAAATGAAACACCGAATTTTTATTGCAATAAACCTACCTGAAAATATAAAAAACAAATTGGCCGAATATCAGAAAAAATGGCCTGAATTGCCTGCCAGATGGGTTAAAAAAGATAATCTTCATATTACTGTGGAGTTTTTGGGATATTTAACCTCGGAAGAGTTGTTTGAATTATGCCAAAAAACAAAAAGAATTCTTTCCGAAAAGAATTCTTTTTATGTTGTATTAAACAGGGTTATATATGCTCCGCCAAATGAAAAAAAATCAAAAAAAATGATTTGGGTAACGGGCGAAAAAATAAAAGAATTAAATATCATACCCCACATTACTTTGGCAAGATTAAAAACTTGGCAATTCAGGCAAATGGAAGAAGAAGAAAGACCCAATATTGATGAAGAACCCGTCCTGCCAGACAAATTTAGAGTAACCTCAATTGAAATAATGGAAAGCAGGCTTAAAAAGGGAGGACCCGAATATACTATTTTAGAATCAATACCTCTTAAAGACAAAGACAATCAATGAAAATATATTTTATAGGCATTGGCGGAATCGGAGTTTCCGCGCTAGCCCAATATTATTTTTCTTTAAAAAGCCGAGTTTCCGGGTCTGACTTATCTTCTTCGGAAATTATTGAATTTTTAAAAAAGAAAAAAATAAAAATTAATATTGGAAAGCATAAAAAAGAAAATCTACCCAAGGATGCGGATTTAATAATATACAGCCCGGCTGTACAAAAAAATAATCCTGAGTTTAAAGCCGCACTTGAACTGAAAAAAGAAAATCCAAATGTTGAAATTTTAAGCTACCCCGAGGCACTGGGCAAATTAACTGAAAAATATTTTACTATCGCTGTTTCCGGAACTCATGGAAAAAGCACTACCTCTTCAATGCTAAGCAGCTTATTAATTAAGGCGGGTATGGATCCAACAGTTATTATCGGAACCAAACTAAAAGATTTAAATCCCAGGGCCGGATGGTCTAATTTTAGAAAAGGAAAGTCAAAGTATTTGGTTATTGAAGCAGATGAGCACTTTGCTTCTTTTCTAAACTACAAGCCCAAAATTATTGTTCTAACAAAGGTTGAAGCCGACCATCTTGATTATTTTAAAAATTTTGACAATGTTTTAAAAACTTTTAAAAAATATATTGGATTGCTGCCTGAAAACGGCTATCTTGTGGCAAATAAAGACGATAATATTTCCAGCCTGATTGTGAGTAAGGCCAAAAATATAAAATGGTATTCGCTTAATACCAAAGAAGCTAAAAGGCTGAAAAAAATTCTAAAGATTCCCGGAGAACACAATATTTCGAATGCTTTGGCCAGCCTAACAACGGCCCGAATATTAAAAATTCCGGATAAAACTTCTTTCAGGGCCTTATCCGAATACAAAGGGTGCTGGCGCCGTTTTGAAGAAAAAAGCATAAAATTAAAAAATAAAAAAATAATTGCGATTTCAGATTATGCCCATCACCCAACAGAACTAATGGCAACCCTAAAAGCTGCCAGAGAAAAATATCCCTTTTCCAAAATTTTATCTATCTATCAGCCCCACCAATACCAAAGAACCTATTATTTGTTCAATGATTTTATTAAATCCTTTAGAGAGGCTGCAGACATGTCGCTCGCAGAAAAAATAATAATCAGCGACATTTATGATGTGGCCGGAAGGGAAGAAAAAAATATAAAAAATAAAATCAATTCAAAAATTTTAGCGAAAAAAACAAAAAGAGAAAATATAACTTACCTGGAAAAAAACAAAATCCTGAATCATATCAAGCAAAACAGTTCTCATTTTGATGTATTATTAATTATGGGGGCAGGGGATATATATAAAATTGTTGACAAGCTGGGTTGACAACAGGCAAAAAATAAAAGAAAATATAATAATCACCAATTTCAAGGTCGGTAATTAAAAGTTTTTAAATTTTATTAATTATGGAATTAGTTCTAATAATTTTAGCAATTTTAATTATTGCCGGAGCTGCTTGGTATTTCATGAAAAAAAAGAAAGAACCGAAAGTACCTACTACACCACCCTCATCTCCTACACCGGACACATCAGGCCCATCGGATACAACCGAAGTATAAAACTTAAAAGCGCCTTTTTGGGCGCTTTTTTTATTGAAAATGAAAGAAAAAAGCGAACATATTCCGGTAATGCCAAAAGAGGTCATTAATTTTCTTAAGCCCAAAAAAAACGGGATTTATTTGGATGCCACTTTGGGTGGAGGAGGACATACGGTACTTATCCTTAAATCACTTGGTAAAAAAGGAAAAATTATTGCCATAGACCAGGATATCGAAGCAATTGAAAGGGCAAGAAAAAAACTGGCCGAATATAAAAATAAAATTTATTATATCCGCTCCAATTTTAGAGAATTGGATATTATACTCAAACGTCTTAAAATTAAAAAAATAGACGGAATCCTGTTTGACTTGGGCTTTTCAACTTATCAACTCGAAGACAAAAAAAGAGGGTTCAGCTTTAGTGAAAAGGAAGAAAATCTCAAATCTTTTCTTGATATGAGAATGAACACCTCTTTGGAGACAACGGCTTACTACATTGTTAATCGCTACGAAGAAGAAAGATTAAAAAATATTTTTTTAAATCTCGGAGAAGAACCGTATATTTTTGCAAAAAAAATAGCAAAACAAATAGTTCTTGAAAGAAAAACAAAAGCCATTGAAACGGTTGGCGACTTACTTCAAATAATAAAAAAATCAACACCTCCAAAATACCGCTTTAAAAAAGCAAAAGGTCGCTATGCGGACAATGTTTTCAGGGCACTCAGAATGGAAGTAAATCAAGAGCTCGAAAACCTGACAGAAGCGCTTCCAAAAGCAGTCAGCAGCCTTAACAAGGAAGGAAGGCTGGTGGTAATATCGTTTCATTCACTCGAAGACAGAATTGTCAAACAAACATTTAGGGAGATGTCGAATAAAAACATTGTTAAAATACTGACTCGTAAACCCATAGTTGCAACTCAAAAAGAAATTGAAAGTAATCCAAAATCAAAAAGCGCAAAACTAAGAGCGATAGAAAAATTATAAATTGTCAATTCACCATAAAACTGTTATAATTTTATTATGTTGAATCAAAATAAAAACTTAATGACTCTTTTTAAAGAATGGAACAGTTTGGTTGACCCAAAGATAAAAGAAATCTTAACTCTTTACGTTGATAAAAAAAATCATAAATTAGTAAATTACCAAGCATCTATCAGTGGTAAAAAAATACGGCCGGCAATAACTATTGCTGGCTGTTTAATTTGCAAGGGAAAAATAGAAGACGCCCTTTATCCTGCTGCAGGGCTCGAAATTCTTCATAACTGCTCTTTAATCTACGACGATATAATAGACAACAGTGAAATGAGAAGAGGCAAACCGACAACATGGGTAAAATTTGGCAAATCAGTTACCGAGTGTATAGGAATAAATTATTCCGTTTCCATTTTTCAAGCGGCAAACAGGTCAAAACAGCCATTCAAAATATCCGAAATTTTTGCCAAAACAATGAAAATTTTAGTCGATGGAGAAATTCTCGACATCTTATTTGAACAATCAGGCAGAGAGGATGAAAAATATGTTGCTAAAAACCGCTACCGCAAAATAACGGAAAAAGACTATTTAAAAATGGTTGGTAAAAAAACCGCTTCTTTAATTGAAGCCTGCCTTGAGGTTGGCGCCCTAACTGCCAATGCTTCAAAAAAAGAAATAGAAGGTTTAAAAAAATACGGTTTTAATTTAGGCATTGCCTTTCAAATCCAAGACGATATTTTGGATATCTTTGGAGAAAAAAAGAAGTTAGGTAAAAAAATAGGTAAAGATATAGAAGAAAGAAAGCTGGGTAATATTGTTATTTTCTATGCACTTAAAGAATTAAAAAATAAAGACAAAAACAAGCTTTTGGAAATACTGAGAAAAAAAACAATTAAAGATAAGGACATAAAAGAGGCGGTAAGTTTAATTAAAAATACAAAAGCAAAAGAAGGGGCTGAACGGCTTGGAAAAAAATACGTCAAAAAAGCCAAGGAGGGTTTAGTAATATTTCCCCAAGGAGAATATAAAGACTTGTTGAATAATATAGCTGATTTTTCAATAAAACGGGAAAAATAATTTTTTGATTGAAAATTAAAAAACTTATGATAGAATTAAAAATATTATTAATTTCCTGTTTTATAAAAAATGCAAGCAAAAAACAAAACACTCAACTATCAAACAAAAAGCGAGTATGACTTTATCGATATTACGGAGGAAGTCAAACAATTCGCAAAAGAAAGCAAAATTAAAAACGGACTTATAAATGTCCAAATCCTTCATACCTCAGCTGCTTTAATAATGAACGAGAACGAACCGCTACTACTCGAAGATATTAAAAAAAGCCTGGAAAAGCGCTCTCCAAAATCAATAGAGTATGAACATGATGACTTTTCAAAAAGAACGGTAAATATGTGCCCGCTTGGGAACGAATGCGCTAACGGCCATGCCCACTGCAAAGCAATCTATCTTTTGTCTAACATAACAATTAATTTAATTGAAGAAAAAGTTCAGTTGGGCCAGTATCAAAATATTATGCTGGTTGAATTGGACCATTCAAGGCCAAGAAAAGTTCAAATTCAAATTATAGGCGAATAAATAAAAATGAAAAATATAGTTAATTTTTTAGTTGAAACCGGAAAGTTAAAAGGAAAACCGAGGAGGGGTTGGCAGGTTCATCAAATAAAAAACTCGGAAACAACAAGCGAGCATATTTTTCATTTGACTCTTTTGGTTTGGACACTGGGAAAAAATAAAAAAATAAACTTGGGCAAAGCAATAAAAATGGCGCTTGTCCATGATCTTTGCGAAGTTTATGCTCCGGACCTAACGCCTTACGACCCCTTGCTTCCAACAGATAAAAACAAAATAAAAGAAGTTCTTAAAAAATGGCCGAAATTTACCCCGGAACTTAAAATAAAAAGACATAAAGACAAGCACAAGGTAGAAAAACAGGGGCTAAATAAACTGATCAACAAGCTTCCGCCGGAACTAAAAAATGAAATGAAAGAGCTTTGGCTCGACTATGAAGGCAAAACAAGCAAGGAAGCCAGGTTTGTCAAACAGGCCGACAAGGTAATAAATTTTTTACAGGGAATAGAGTATTGGCAAAAACACGGAAAAATCCAATACAAGCTTTGGTCAAGATGGATTAAAGAAAATATAGACGACCCCGACTTAATTGAATTTGTCAACGCTGTTGAAAATAAATTTATTAAAAAACCAAAAACCAAAAAAACAAAAACAACCAAAAAAACAAAATAAAAACCACTTATTCTTGTGGACTTCGGAAGTCCACAGCAAAACAGGGAAAATATCCTTGTTTTTTATTTTTTCTTGTGGACTTCGGAAGTCCACAGTAAGTATTTAAAAATTGCCAGGCATAAAATAGAGTGGTATAATAATATCGTTAAATATTATTTATGAAAATAAACAATAATCCGAAAAAAATAGAAGAAGTTTTGGAAAGAATGGTTGATCAGGTTCTACCCTACAAAGAAAGCTTAAAAAACTTAATGAAAAAAAGAAAAATTAAGCTTTATTTGGGTGTTGACCCAACAAGCTCAAAGCTTCATTTAGGACACACTATCGGGCTTAGAAAACTTCAAGAATTCGCAGACTTAGGACACGAAGCTATTTTAATAATAGGCACCGGTACTGTTTTGGCAGGAGATCCGTCTCTTAGAGATTCGGCCAGGTCCATAATTACTCAAAAGGAAGTTGAAAACAATATTAAAACATGGAAAAAACAGACAGCTAAAATATTGGATTTTTCAAAAATAAAAATAAAATACAATGGCGACTGGCTTTTAAAATTGGGTCTTAAAGAGGTTATTGACATTGCTTCCAATATCTCGGCAATAAAACTCTTTCAAAGAGACATGTTTCAAAGAAGAATAAAAAGAGGGGATACTGTTTGGACCCATGAAACCCTTTACCCGCTTTTGCAGGGATATGATTCAGTGGTTCTTAATGTTGATCTGGAAATCGGAGGAACCGACCAAGTCTTCAACATGCTTATCGGCCGGGAACTGCAACAAAAAATGAAAAAGAAAGAAAAGTTTGTTTTAACCCTACCTTTAATCCTTGGTGTTGACGGAAAAACAATGAGCAAAACTTCGGGCAATTGTATTTGGCTGGATGACTCAGCCGACCAAATGTTTGGCAAAATAATGTCAATTCCCGATGAATTAATAGCGGAATATTTTTTACTGACAAATTACCCGATAAAAGAAATAGAAAAAATAAAAAAAGACTTAAAGGAAAAGAAAACCAACCCTCGAGATCTGAAAATAAAACTGGCAGAAGAAGTTGTAGCTATTTATCATGGGCAAAAAACAGCTGATAAGGCTAAAAAAGAGTTTGAAAGTATTTTCAAAGAAAAAAAACTGCCAACAAAAATTCCGGAATTCAAAATTAAAGAAAAAAAATTGAATATTCTCGACTTAATGGTTAAAACTAATCTTTCTTCCTCAAAAGCGGAGGCTAAAAGACTGGTTATTCAAAAAGGAGTTAAAATAGACAGCAAGCTTGAAGATGACTGGAAAAAAATAATAGAAATCAAAAAAGGCAAAGTTATCCAAATTGGAAAAAGAAAGTTCGCTAAAATCGGTTAAAAATAAAAAATTATCCAACTCTTTTTATTATTTTGGTTAAAAAATTTTATTTTTATAAGTTTATATGGCAGAAAATAAATTAAATTCAGAAAAACTGCAAGAAATTTTTCAATCTTACCCGGACGTAAAGCTGGTTTATCTTTTTGGCTCCCAAGCTACAAAAAATACAGGGCCTCTTAGTGATTATGATTTTGCTGTTTATTTCGACAATAAGCTCGGTAAAAAAGAAATGTTTGATATAAAATTTATGCTTCAAGACAAGCTAGGCCAAAAGCTTAAAACAGACAATATTGACATTGTTATTCTCAACCTAACCCAAAGCCCGGAACTCAAATATAATATAATCAAAAACGGTAAGCTTGTTTACGAAACAGAGCCTTATTGCCTTATTGTCGAACCAAAAATTTTAAATAGCTACTTTGATTTTGTTTATTTGCTCCGCAAACATAATTTAACCAAAAATTAATCCTATGACAAATATTGATGTTCTGGAAAATAAAATAAGTTCGGTTAAAAAATATCTAAAATTACTTGAAAGATATAAGGCTTATTCCTTAGAGCAAATAGAAGGAGATATTGATATCAGGGGAGCAACCGAAAGATATCTTTATTTGGCAATACAAGCTGCAATTGATTTAGCAGAAGCTTTTATTTCTTCTAAAAAGATGAGAAAACCTTCAACTCTTAGCGAATGTTTTCATATTCTTAATGAAAATAAAATAATTCCTGACGATCTTAACCAAAAAATGATTAAAATGACAGGTTTTCGCAATATTGTCGCTCACGATTACGAAGATATAAACTACGAAATAGTTTACGATATTTTACAAAACCGCCTAAAAGATATTGCTAACTTTATTGAAATTATTTCACAAGAGATAAATAAAGAACAAAACAAATAAAAACTACTAATTTATATTTCTTGAGGACTTCGGAAGTCCGCAGTAAAAAAGCGGTTTTTGCGCTTATTTTTTTTGCTTTTTTAGCTAAAATAATAATTCTTTTTGTTGAAGACTTAGCTAAAAATTTTTCTTTTTTAAAAATACCGCACCTCTTGTTCATGAGCCTTTCCTTGTGGACTTCCGCTTGTGGACTTCGGAAGTCCACAACAAGTGTAGTTTTTATTGCGCTTAGAGTGGGGGATGATATAATGGAATAATACTT
>PWRH01000074.1 GCA_003556525.1 Candidatus Nealsoniibacteriota bacterium | reverse complement strand
TTCTTCCAAATCTTTTTTTGCATAATTAATCGGAATAGCAAAGCCTATGCTTTGAGCGCCAGCAACAGTAGCGGTATTAATGCCTATTGCCTGCCCCTTAAGATTAACCAATGGTCCGCCGGAGTTTCCCGGGTTAATGGCAGCATCGGTTTGAATTAATCCTCTCAACATTTCAGCTTGTTTTGATATACCTGAAAAAGCCGTAATATATCGGGACAATCCCGAAATAACGCCCGTACTGACAGTGTCATGGAATTCGCCCAAAGCATTACCAATAGCAATAACAGGCTCACCCAACTCAACTTCATCGGAATTACCCAGCTCTATATATGGAAAGTTTTTTACTTCTATTTTTAAAATAGCTACATCATTAATCGGGTCTCTGCAAATAACTTTGGCCGGATAAGTTTTATTTGGTTCATAAATTACGGTATAGTCGGCTTCTTTTTCCGCAACCACATGATTTGAAGTTATAACATAGCCGTCTTTTGAAATAATAAACCCGGACCCTCCCCCAACCTTTGTTTTTTCCTTTTTACCCTTTTCCATTTTGGGAATAACAAATTCTTGATTACCGTAAGGGAAAAAATAAAAACCCTCTACTTTTGGCAGGTCTTGTGAAATAACAATTGTAATTACCGCAGGGCAGGCCTTTTTTACAATTTCTATAATCGGTGATTTTTCCATAATAAAATATTTTAACATTAAATAATTTTAATTGCCAATTAAAACATTGAATTTATTGCTTAAATTTGTTATTATTTTTAATTGTAGGCCCCTATAGTTCAATGGATAGAACAATTCTCTCCTAAGGAATAAATCTCCGTTCGAATCGGAGTAGGGGCACAAAAGACAAGATAAGGGCCGTTAGCTTAGTTGGAAGAGCGTCGCAATGGCATTGCGAAGGTCGCCGGTTCAAGTCCGGCACGGTCCACAGAATTGAAATATTTTAGAATAAGCAAGATAATATCGGAAAAATTAAAATTTGAGAAAAAATCAGTTCAGGCCGCTTCTAATGAGATTTACCATTCTTTAAGGAGAGGTACCGAAGCGGTCATAACGGCGCCGCCTCGAAAGCGGTTGGCTCTTTTAGGGCACGTGAGTTCGAATCTCACCCTCTCCGCTTTGTTAAAATAAAATGTTTAATTTTTTAAAAAAACAAAAAAAAGAACCGGAAAATTTGGATCAGCTTTTATCGGAATTTAAGAAAATAAAACAAGATTTTGAAGATCTTTCTTCGGCTTTTAGGGAATTAAAGGAAGAAAGCAGGTTTTCAGTTCAGAAAGTCGGTATAATAAGATTCAATCCTTTCAGTCAAATTGGTGGAAATCAAAGTTTTTCAATCGCACTACTTGACCGAAACGACAATGGAATTATTATTACCAGTTTTTATGCCAGAGAGAATAACAGGGTTTATGCCAAGCCGATAAAAGGAGGTAAATCGCAATATAATCTTTCCAAAGAAGAGGTAAGAGCGATTGAGTTAGCAATTAAAAATTATAATAAAAATGAAAAAAGAGAATCAGAAAACAACAACCAGGCCGCCGATAGTTGTGGTTCTGGGTCATATTGATCATGGAAAAAGCTCTTTACTTGAGGCAATTAAAGACTTTAAAATTACAAGCAAGGAATCGGGCGGAATTACCCAGCATATTGCCGCCTATCAAGTTGAAGAGCAGGGCAAAAAAATTACTTTTCTTGACACTCCGGGCCATGAGGCTTTTTTGGAAATGCGCTCTCGGGGAGCAAAAGTTGCGGATATTGCAATTTTGGTTGTTGATGCAACCGAAGGCGTAAAGCCCCAAACCAAAGAAGCTATTTTACACATCAAAAAATCAGGTGTTCCCGCAATAGTTGCCTTAAATAAAATAGATAAACCCCTAAGTGACCCTGAAAAGGTTAAGATTGAACTCTCAAAAGAAGATTTTTTGGTTGAGTCTTTGGGCGGAAAAATTCCTTCTGTTCAAGTTTCGGCAAAAACAAAAAAAGGTATTCCCGATATTTTGGAATTAATCTTATTAACCGCTGAAATGGAAAATTTAACCGCTGATTTTAGCGGCCCGGCAGAAGGAGTTATTATTGAGTCTCACCTGGATAATTTTAGGGGTTTGACAGCTACCTTGCTTTTAGTAAGCGGATGTTTAAAAACAGGTGATAGTGTTGCCACAAGCTCGGGTTTTGTAAAAGTTAAAAGTATAGAAGATTTTCAAAAAAAATCGATTAAAAAAGCTTTTCCCTCGGATCCCGTTATTATTTTCGGCTTTAATCAGCCCCCCAAGGTTGGAGAAAAGTTTAAGTCTTTTTTTGAACTGGCAGATGCTCAAAATTATAGTAAAAACCCGGAGAAAGCCGAACAAAAAAAAGAAGAAGTAACTGAAATTTTTGTTGAAAACAATAAGCAAAAAACTTTAAGTTTAATTTTAAAAGCGGATGTTTCCGGCTCAATCGAAGCAATTGAAGGTATTTTAAATTCTTTGCCTCAAGAAAAAGTTTCTTTAAAAATTTTAAAATCAGAAATAGGCAATATTAATGAGTCCGACATTAAGCTTGCCCTTACCGGAAAAATTGTGATTTTCGGATTCAGGGTTAAAATGGATAAAACCGCCAAAAAAATGGCGGAAAGAGAAAAGGTAAAGGTTATTTTTTCCGAAATTATTTATGATTTGACAGAAAAAGTAACCAAAATGATGGAAGCTATTGCCGACCCCGAAGACGAAAGAAAAGATATTGGAAAACTGAAGGTGTTGGCCAAATTTTTAACGGACAAAAACAGGCAGATTATCGGAGGACGAGTAACTTTGGGAGAAATAAGAAAAGGCGCCTTAATCGATGTTTTAAGGGATGATGAAAAGATTGGTGAGGGAAAAATGATTAATTTGCAAAGAAACAAAAAAGACGCAGCTTTAATATCAAAAGGAGAAGAGTGTGGTATTTTATTTGAAGGAACAGTAAGTATTGAAGCAGGAGACACTTTATCTTTTTATACAATAGAAAGAGTAAAAAAAGGCCTTTAATGACGGAAAGAATCAAAAAAGTTAATCGGCTTATTCAAAGAGAACTTTTTCAGATTATAAAAAAAGAGGTTGACTTTCCTTCGGAAATTTATTTAACATTAACAAAAGCCGAAGCATCGGCTGACTTAAAGCATGTTAGGGTCTATATTAGTGTTATGCCGGAGCAAGAAGCTTTAAAGGCGCTAAAAATACTGGAGAGAGAGGTTTATCATTTACAAAAAAAAATGAATAAGAGACTGAATATGAAGTTTGTACCAAAAATTTATTTTGTTCTTGAAAAAGAAACAGCCAAAGCCGGCCGGATCGAAGAAATTTTAGAGAAGTTGAAAAAATAATTTTTAATTGAACAATCGGCCACGTAGCCAAGTAGTAAGGCGCTTCTCTGCAAAAGAAGTATGCGTCGGTGCAAATCCGACCGTGGCCTCAAGTATGCCGAGGTGCTGGAATTAGAAGACAGTATGGACTTAAAATCCATTGGAGTTTACTCCGTGCGGGTGCAAGTCCCGCCCTCGGCACATTTTAATTTTATAAAAATGGCAAAAAAAATTAAAAAAATTGTTTTTCCGGTTGCAACATTCGGCTTTTCTTTTTACTTTTGTATTTTATTCGGAACAGGACTGGTTATCGGTTATTGGATTACAAAAATATTTCACGACAAGTTTTTTTCAACCGGAAAAGTAAAGTCAATATTTTTGGATTTTGGAAAATGGCGATTTCATTTCCACCACTGGATTTGGGGGGTTATTATTATTTTTTTTATAACCCTTGTCGGTTGGTTGGCTGTTTTTCCAAAAATTTTTTTAGGCGCAATTTGTGGCCTATCTCTTCATGACCTTTTTTTTGATAAAAATTGGTACAGAGTTTTTTTCAAAAAAAGTTAATTTTCAAGAACCTCAACATAGGTTCTTTTTACTCCGAAATTAACCGCTTCCGAATGAGAGGGAAACCAAATATCAAAATGATAGTTTCCTTTTCTGCTATGCATTCGGTCCTCAACAATAAAAACCCTGTCGCCGTATATTTCAGGCATTCTTACTTTTGTTCCAAAAGGAAGATAGTTATTGGCAACTATACCGTCTTTAACCCAGGTTCCGGCTGCAGTCACAAAGGGATTACCCCATGTTTCCCAGGGAGTGCTTGAATAAGCGGTTACAATAACAGGTATTTTCCTCGTAATTTGAGATTCCGGATTGGGTAAATTATAGTCCGGCATTAAAGTATTTCCCGAAAGAATAATCAGGCTGTTTTCGGAAAAATTTTCTTTTTATATGGTTATTTCTTTTATTAGAGTTGTATTACTTTCGCTTATTTTTAAAGGAAAGAAACAAAAAAAAGCCAAGCTGAATAAGCCGGTTAATCCGATCAAAATACTATATTTGATTTTACTCCCTGTAAAAACAGGGATTTTAGAATAAATATCCATTTTAAAATCCCCTCGAAGGGGATTAGTGGATATTATCACAAGCAAGAGTGTTTGTCAATATTTTTTGGAGCGGGAGACGGGGATCGAACCCGCGAGCTTCTCGTTGGCAACGAGACGTTCTACCACTGAACTACTCCCGCATCAACCGATATTTTTGTGCTGGAGGAGAGAATCGAACCCTCTACCCCTTCTTTTTCAGAGAAGTGCTCTACCAATGAGCTACTCCAGCAGGTTCAAAAAATTTTTAAAACCGGTGGACGGTATAGGATTTGAACCTATAACCTCATGAATGTAAGTCATGCGCTCTGCCGTTGAGCTAACCGTCCCTTTTTGTGCCGAGGGCGGGATTTGAACCCGCACGCCGTTGCCGGCACATCCACCTCAAGGATGCGAGTCTCCCAATTCCTCCACCTCGGCTTATCGGCTTAATTTTATTTTTTAACGGGCCTTTCTTTTAGTTTGGCTCTTTTTCCTTTAGCCTCTCTTAAATAGTATAGTTTTGCCCTTCTTGCTTTTGCCCTTTTAATAACTTCAATTTTTTCGATTATTGGCGAATGAACAGGAAATATTTTTTCAACCCTGATACCTGAAATATTTTTTTGAACCGTAATTGTTGAAGAAACCCCTTTGCCGTGCTTTTTTGCTATTACCTGGCCCTCAAAAGCCTGAATTCTTTCTTTTTTTTCTTCTGTTTTTCCCTTTTTAAAGCTTTCTTTTATTTTTTGGTAAACCTTAACAGTATCGCCCGGCCTGATTTCAGGCAGGTCTTTTTTCAACTGCTCTTTATTAAATGTTTCTATTTTTTTAGACATATTATTAATTAAAATATAAAATTATTGACTGGAGCCATTGAGCTCTTTTATTATTTTTTCCAAATCTTCGGGCAGTTCAGACCTAAATTCTTTTTCCTCCCCGCTTAATAGTTTTATTTTAAGATAGCTTGCATGAAGAAATTGTCTTTCAAGTCCTTTGGGGCAGGGCTGATTTTTAAAGCCGTACATTTTATCTCCGGCAACCGGATGGCCGAGATAGTTGAAGTGCGCTCTTATCTGGTGTTTTCTGCCTGTTTCTATTTCAACTTCAACTAAATCATAATTTTTAAATCTTTTCAATACTTTATATCTGGTAATTGCATTTCTTT
>PWRH01000093.1 GCA_003556525.1 Candidatus Nealsoniibacteriota bacterium | reverse complement strand
TTCAGCTGAAGAAGACGCTATTATGGATCGCGCTTTAACGGAAACATATGCTGCAAAAGACATTACTCCTGAAACAGATCCTTTGACTTGGAAAGATAAAACCCCCTTAATGTCTGATTTGGAACAAGTGCTTGAAGGAATGGAGGGAACCGATTCTTTGGTCAGAAGAATGAGAAAATTTACCCAGGGAACATTTTCTCAGTTTTTTAATCAGCCAACCAATATTTCAACCGATAATCATTTCGTTTGCTTTGGAATAAGAGATATGGAAGATGAACTCAGGCCGATGGCAATGTTTATGATTATGAGATATATCTGGAATAAAGTCTGTTCCGAGCTTAAAAAAAGAATTTTAGTTATTGATGAGGCTTGGTGGATAATGAAAACGGAAGACGGTGCATCTTTTCTTTTTGGAATGTGTAAAAGATCAAGAAAATATTGGCTTGGAGTAACAACAATAACCCAAGACGTAAGTGACTTTATGAGGTCGGAATACGGCCGTCCGATTATTACAAACTCTTCCCTCTTATTTTTAATGAAACAATCTTCCGCAACTATTGAAGCAATTCAAAAAACATTTAACCTGACGAATGAAGAAAAATATCTTTTACTTGAATGCGAGGTTGGAGAGGGAATATTTTTTGCCGGACAAAAACATGCAGCTATGAAAGTAATAGCCTCTTATACCGAAGACCAACTTATTACCACTTCGCCAGAACAAGTGGCAAAAATAAAAGAAGCTAAAAAAAGAATGGATGATTATTAAATATGGATCAAACACTAACAGTTTCAACCGGAAAAATAGGCAACTTTATGAGCGTAGAGGCGTTTGTTATGATTTTTGTTGCCTGCCTGGTCGATGGAGGAGAAGTTTTACTTGAATTAATTCCTTTAGTGGGATGGATTTTATCAGCCTTGCTTGATTTTTTTGCCTTATTTTTTTTCGGTTTTTGGATGATGCTCAGATCGGATGGTCCGAAAAAAATAACCGTGCCTAAAAAAACGGCTGCAAATATAAAAAAAATAACCGTAAAAACTTCAAAATGGGCAAAAAGAATGAAATGGATCAGGCCTATTTGTTTTCTTTTTGAATTAATACCTCTTCCTTTTATAAGTAGTGCTCTACCACTTTGGGTTGCAGTGGTAATAATGGAAATAGCCTTTAATAGCAAAAACTGATTTTTTAGTTTTTAGGCTTAATAATCAATCTTCTTTCTTCTCCTTCTCCAATACTTTCGGTCATAACATCTTGCCTTTTGGCAATTTCCAAGTGAACTACCCTTCTCTCATAAGCCGGCATTGGAGATAATATTTTTTCTTTTTTACTTAAAGACACTTCATCGGCCATTAGGCCGGCTGTTTCTTTTAAATATTCCGTTTTTTTCTTTTTATATTCATTTATGTCAATACTAACATAAAAAGATTCATCAATTTTTTTTCTTAAAATTATTTTTAATAAATATTGTATTTCAGACAATGTCTGGCCTTTTTCTCCAATTAAAATCTGAGGCTGGTCTGTTTTAATATTAATTAAAAAACCGCCTTCTTGTTGGGCCACAATCTCGATATCAACCATAAAAGAGGATTTTTCAAAAAATTCCTCAACTGTTTTTTTTATAATTTCAGTATTGATTGGTTCCATTTTAATTTTAATTTTTATTTTTAATAACTAAATATTGTTGAAAGATTGAAAATAGGGCAGTGGTCATCCAGTAAAGGGCGATTGCCGAGGGCAACTTTAAAAGAATTATAAGAGTAAAAAATGGGAAAAAATAAAGCATTTGTTTTTGCATAATATCCGTAAATTGAGCCATTTGATTTTCAGAAGAGGGCTTTTTTTTAACTTTAATATTTTTTGCCATTATCATTTTTGTTTGGAAAAACTGAAGAATAGCCGCTAAAATAGCCAGTAGAATAAAGGGCTGTGCAAGATTTATTATTCCTAGAAATAAAGCATTAATATCTCCGGGATTAGGCACAAAACTATAAAGATAAACCATTGTTTCCGGATCCATCCCTCTCCAAAATACTCTATATAGGGCAATCATAATCGGAAGCTGTATTAAAAGGGGCAGGCATCCGCCAAAAGGGTTTACTTTTTCTTTTTGATAAAGAGCCATCATTTCTTTTGCCTGCTTTTCTTTGTCGTTTTTGTATTTTTCCTGCACTTCCCTTATCTTGGGCTGCAGGTCGGAAATCATTTTCTGGGACTTAATTGATTTTTTCATTAAAGGGTAAAGAAATATCCTGATAATAAGAGTCAAGATAATAATGGCTATGCCAAAATCTTTTCCCGGGAGAAACTGATAAATCAATACCAATGCATTAAATAAGGGCTGATAAAGAACCAAATTGAAAAAATTAATAAAAAACTCCATTATTTTATATTTCGTCTATACCTCCTTTGTGATAAGGGTTGCATTTTAATATCCTGTAAAATCCTTTTTTAATTCCTATAAAAAAACCGTATTTTTCTATCGCTTTTTTCATATAATTTGAACAGCTGGGATAAAAACGGCAACTATCTCCGAGTAGGGGAGAAATTAAAATCTGATAAAAATCTATAATTTTAAAAGTCGTTTTTTTAATCATTAAGCTTTGCTTTTTTAATTAATTTTTCGACAATTTCTTCAATCTCCAGTTTGTCTTTTTTTTCTATTCCCGAAAGAAAAATAAAAAGATTGTCGTTATTGAAGTTAAAAAATTTAATTTTCAGCCTGATTATTTCTCTTAACTTTCTTTTTATTTGGTTTCTGACAACCGCTTTTTTGGAAACTTTTTGGGAAACAATAAATCCAAAACGGCAAAAATCCAAATCGTTTTTTAATGTTTTTAAAATTAAAGGTCCTTCTTTAAAACTTTTTCCCTTTTTTAAAACTTTTTCAATATCTTTTTTCTTGCTTATTCTATTTTTCCTGTCAAGCATATTTAAAAATTAGTCTTCAACCGCTAATTTTTTCCTTCCCTTGGCTCTTCTTCTGGATAATACTCTTTTCCCTGTTTTGGTCTCTGATCTCTTTCTAAAACCGTGCTTTTTTTTCCTTTTTTTTGTCTTTTTATTGTAAGTAATGGACATAATTTTAATTATATAAATCCAATAAACATATCATTACTTTATCAAAAAAGGTATCTACCGTCAAATAAATTATTTTTTTATAATCCACAATTTTTCCTCAATTTTTCAACAATCAAAGCTATTTATAGTATTTTTGATTTTATTTGACAATAATGATATAGTTAACGATAATTAATTTGGACACTTATTTATGAATAAAGAAGAATTGTGGCAAGCAGTGCTTGCTCAAATCCAACTAGATACATCACAGGCTAATTTTTCGACATGGTTTAAAGATACCAAAATAGAAGCTTATAAAGATGGCCAAATTATTGTTTCCACACCGAACTCTTTTGCAAAAGAATGGCTCGAAAAAAAATACGGAAGAAATATTTTTAAAATATTTTATAATCTGGATAAAAGAATAAAGGAGGTTAAATATATTATAGGAAAATCCGAATTAAAAACTATTAAAAAAACAAAGGTTGCCGTACCCGGAGAAGAGCAGCTTGAATTCGAAGAATTTAAGGTAAATAAAGAAACAAATCTTAACCCTCGCTATACTTTTGAAAATTTTATTGTCGGGCCTTTTAATGAATTGGCTCATGCGGCAGGATGGGCGGTTTCTGAAAAACCGGGCATGGTTTATAATCCTCTTTTTATCTACGGAGGAGTAGGTTTGGGTAAAACCCATCTATTACAGTCTATTGGAAACGCGGTAGTTAAAAATTTCCCTCATAAAAAAATTAAATATATTCCAACTGAAAGATTTACTACCGGAGTGGTTTCATCAATCAAAAACCAAGATATAGAAGGGTTTAAAACAAAACACAGAGTTATTGATGTTTTAATATTGGATGATGTTCAATTTTTAGCGGGCAAAGAAAAAACACAAGAAGAATTTTTTCATATTTTTAACGCTTTATATGAAAAAAACAAACAAATTATAATTTCTTCAGACCGTCCTCCAAAATCAATTCCAGCTTTAACCGAAAGGTTAAGATCCAGATTTGAAGGGGGAATGATAGGAGATATCAGTTATCCGGACTATGAAACAAGAATAGCTATTCTAAAAACCAAAATACAAGAAAAAGAAATAAATATTTCCGATGAAATTTTGGATTATATTGCAATAAATATTCAAAGAAATATAAGAGAGCTCGAAGGAGCTTTAAATAGATTAATAACATACCAAAAAATAAACAACCAGCCTCCAAATTTGGAAATAGCCAAATCACTATTAAAAACAATATTTCTTTCTCCAAATAAGGTAGCTAATCATAAAAAAATAATCCAAGCAGTGGCTGAATTTTATGATTTAAAAGAAAAAGAATTATTTTCAACCTCAAGGAAAAAAGAAATAGTTAAACCGCGCCAAGTGGCAATATTTTTATTAAGAGATTTATTAAAAAATTCTTATCCTTCAATAGCCAGAAAATTCGGAGGAAAAGACCATACTACTGCAATACATTCCTGTAAAAAAATAACCCAAGAATTAAAAAATGATGAAAATTTAAATAATGAAATTGATTTAATTAAACAAAGAATTTTCACTGCATAAAGATAAAGATAAGTTGAGTATTTAAAAGAGTAAAAACTGGGGATAAATATTTAAAATTTTTATTCCACAATTAATTAGATAATCAATACATGATTAATTATTATCTTAAATTATATTTAATTTAATTTTAATTCACAGACTTAATAATAATAATATTAAAATATTATTAATTAAAAAATAATGAAATTTACAATTTTAAAAGATAAATTTAAAAAAGGAATAAGTATTATTGAAAAAATTTCAATCAAATCAACTACCCTACCTATTTTAAATAATATTTTAATTTCCGTTGAAAAAAACTTTTTAAAATTAAGTGCTACGGATTTGGAGGTTGGTATAAAATGGTGGGTCTTAGTTAAAACAAAAAAAGAAGGAAAAATTGCCATTCCTTCAAAAGTTTTATCCAATTATATTAATTTCCTACCTAGTAAACCGATAGATTTTGAATTAAAAAACGATAATTTAAAAATTGAATGTGAAAATTATAAAACAATAATAAAAGGGGTAAATGCCGATGATTTTCCGATTATTCCGGAAGTTTCAAAAGATGAAAAAATAAATATTGATATTAAATCTTTTTGTAGAGCATTAAGTAGTGTTGTTGATGTTGCAAGTCTTTCTTCTATTAAACCTGAAATATCCGGTATTTACTTATTTTTTGAAAAAAAATCAATTACAATAACAGCTACTGATAGTTTTAGATTGGCTGAAAATAAAATTTATTTAAATGAACCGATAAATAAAAATTATTCTTTAATCCTGCCTCAAAAAACAGCTAAAGAAATTATTAATATTTTTAATGAAAAAGAAGGTAATTTAACTGTTTATTTTTCTCCAAATCAAATTTATTTTGAAACTTATCTTATTGAAACAGCTCATCCTGAAATAGAACTTACTTCAAGATTAATTGAAGGGGAATATCCTAATTATCAGGAAATTATTCCTAAAAAATATGATACCAAAATTATTTTTCCTCTTGAAGAATTTATTAATCAAGTTAAATTAGCTTCTTTGTTTAGCGGAAAAATTAATGAAATTAAATTAAAAATTAA
>PWRH01000018.1 GCA_003556525.1 Candidatus Nealsoniibacteriota bacterium | reverse complement strand
TATGTTTTATTTTCCAATCGGCTGTTTAGTTTTTTTTATTTTTATTTTGCTTTTGCCCGTCTTATTCGTTTTGGGTTATTTTCATATTATTAATATCGGCTTTGAAAGACTGGGTATTTCTTCGGAAATAACATTGCTTTTATTGTTGGCTATTCTAATCGGTTCTTTAATAAATATTCCCATAGGAAAAAGAAAGTTTGTTTATGCCGAGCAATCCAATTTTTTCGGCTTTTGGCGTTCTTCGAAAATTAAAAGCCAGGGGTTGGCTGTAAACTTAGGAGGGGCTGTTATTCCAATTTTGTTGTCTTTTTATTTTTTATATTTAATTTGGATATCAGGGTTTGCAATAACCCCTGTTTTGATCGCCACTTTTTTAATGGTTGTTGTTTCAAAGTTTTTAGCCAGAATTGTTCCGGGGGTTGGCATTAAAATTCCCGCATTACTGCCCCCTATTTTTTCCGCTATTTTTGCACTGCTTTTGGCGCCTGACTTTGCCGCTCCTTGTGCTTTTATTGCAGGCACAATGGGGGTTTTAATCGGAGGAGATATTTTAAACCTAAGAAAAGCTTTAAAATACAACGGGTCTTTATCAATCGGTGGAGCCGGAGTTTTTGACGGAATATTTTTAGTGGGCATTGTTTCAGCCCTTTTAATTTTTTAATTTTTATATTAAAATAATGTGACCTGGTTTTGATTTTAAAAAGAAACATGAATAAGAATAAAATTTATTTAACGGTTTTAACCATATTGATTGTGGCTTTTTTTGCCGGCAACTTTGTTTATCCTCAGTTATTAAACTTAAGGTTTTTACCCGACCGTCCTTTTATGCTTGGGCTTGATTTACAGGGAGGAACTCATTTGGTTTATCAGGCAGATTTATCCATTGTTGAAAGGGGTGAAGAAAGATCTTCGATGCAGGGACTAAGAGATATTATTGAGCGAAGAGTTAATCTTTTTGGAGTGCAAGAACCTGTTGTACAAATTCAAGAAAGTCCGGAGGGTTATCGTTTAATTGTTGAGTTGGCCGGAGTAAAAGATCCGGCAGAAGCGATTAGAATGATAGGGGAAACTCCATATCTTGAATTCAGAGAACAGGTAAGCGAAGAAGATTTTGATGCAATCCTCGAAGAATTTGAAAATATTGAAGAAGAGTGGATGCAAGAGGAGCTTTTTAGCGAATCTTTTAAGCCAACTGCGCTAACCGGAAGATATTTAAGAAAAGCTGAAATGGTTTTTGACCAAACAACCCACATGCCTTTAATTTTGATTGAGTTTGACGACGAGGGTTCAAAAATTTTTGAAGAGCTGACCGAACGAAACATCGGCAACCCTTTAGCCATATATATTGACGATATGCTTATTTCAGCCCCTTTTGTTCAGGACAGGATTTCCGGAGGCAGTGCTCAAATTACAGGTAATTTTACTTTGGAAGAGGCGAGAAGTTTGGCCAGAAATTTAAACGCCGGAGCATTGCCAGTGCCCATTAATTTAATATCTCAACAAACTGTTGGTCCGACCCTGGGAGCTGATTCTTTAAACAGGTCATTAATTGCCGGGATTTACGGATTTTTGGCAATAGCTGTTTTTATGATTATTTTCTACAGATTGCCCGGCTTTTTGGCATCTTTAATTCTTGTTATCTATATTGTTTTAATTTTAACTATTTTTAAAATTATTCCGGTTACTTTGACCTTAGCGGGAATTGCCGGATTTATTTTATCCGTTGGTATGGCGGTTGACGCCAATGTGTTAATTTTTTCAAGAATGAGAGAAGAAATAAAAGAAGGAAAAAATCTTGGACAGGCAATTGAAGACGGGTTTAATCGGGCTTGGCCGTCAATTAGAGACGGTAATATTACAACCCTGATTGTCGCACTAATACTGTTTATTTTCGGGACAAGCTTTATTAAAGGGTTTGCCCTAACTTTAAGTTTGGGAATTTTAGTTAGTATGTTTTCAGCTGTTTTTATCAGCAAAAATTTTCTTAATTGTTTTCCTCAAACAATGCTTGAGAAGATTAAGTGGTTGTGGTAATTTTAAAATTATGGACTTTTTAAAGTATAAAAATTTTTATTTTATTTTTTCTTCAGCCTTGATTTTATCGAGTATTATTTTTCTTTTGGTTTTCGGTTTGCGATTTGGTATTGATTTTACAGGAGGCAGCATTTTGGAGATTGAATTTAAGGAAGCAAGGCCTTCAAATGAAGATATTAGGGAAAAATTGGCAGGGCTCGATCTCGGAGATTTTTTAATTCAGCCGACAAATGAAAAAGGAGTAATTTTTAGAATGAAAGAAATTGACGAAGAGGCTCATCAAGAAATTCTTATAAGACTGGGTAGGGAAGATTTGGAAGAGCTTAGGTTTGAATCGATTGGTCCGGTAATCGGCAGGGAATTGAGAGAAAAAACAGGTATAGTTATTGTCTTGTCTTTGCTTGCAATTTTGTTTTATATTGCGATTGCTTTTAGAAAATTGAGCTTTCCCATAAAATCATGGCAATACGGTCTGGCTTCTTTAATGGCTCTGTTTCATGACGCCTTAATTCCTTTGGGAGTTTTTTCCGTCTTAGGCATTTTTTATCAAATAGAAATAACTATACCTGTTGTAGTTGCACTTTTAACTGTCTTGGGATATTCAATAAATAATACCGTAGTTGTTTTTGACAGAATTAGGGAGAACTTATTAAAAGGAGTTGGTGGAAATTATCAAGAGTCTGTTAATTTTTCTTTAAACCAAACTCTGTCCCGATCAATCAGTACGTCTTTAACAACCTTGTTTGTTTTGTTTAGTATTTTTTTCTTTGGCGGTGAAACTTTAAAATATTTTGCCCTAATACTTATATTGGGAATTTCTGCAGGAACCTATTCATCACTTTTTTTGGCAGGACCTTTGTTGGTTGCTTGGCTTGAAAGAAAAAAAAGAACCGATTAACAGTTCTGCCTTTAAAACCAAGTAGGGGGCTTGACAAAATTATTATAATTTGTTAGAATTAATTTGATAATAAAATAAAAAATAACCCTGGGGCTGGGGGACGGAATCTTTTTTTTTGACGGATAATTTGGCTTTGGCGAAATTACTCCTCAGAAAGTTTCTAAGCTTTAGTCCCTAGTACTCTAGTCCCCCCAGCCCCAGGTTTATTTTTCCGCGCTATTGACGCGGTTTTTTTATATTTGACCCATTACTCTATTAACTTCATCTATTGTTGTTAATCCTTCAATTACTTTTATAAGGCCGTCTTGTTGCATTGTAACCATTCCTTTTTTGGTTGCTTCTTCTCTAAAGGCAGCTATTGACGGATTGTTTAAAATAAATTTTTCCATTTCATCATCTATGGCAATTACTTCAAATGCAGCTATTCTTCCTTTGTAGCCGGTCAGGTTGCATTCTTTGCAACCCTTGACGTCGGCTATTTTTAAACTTTCATCAACCTTTGGTATTTCTATTTTTTCCTTAATATTTTCCAGCTCTTTTTTTATTTTATTTAAATTTTCCGGGGAGATTTTTTTAAACTCAGTGCATTTTGGGCATATTTGCCTGACCAGCCTTTGGGCAACCGATAAGTTTATGGCCGGCCCGATATTGGCCAAATTACCTTCCAAGCTTATTAGTCTGGCTATGGTTCCTGCAGCATCATTGGTATGCAGTGTGGTAAAAACCAAGTGGCCGGTTAATGCTGCCTGGAGCGCTATTTGACATGTTTTTGAGTCTCTTATTTCCCCAACCAAGATTACATCCGGATCCTGTCTGACAATCGATTGCAGACCCGAGGCAAAGTCATAACCCTTGGAAGGATTAACCTGAGTTTGAGAAAGGCCCTCGATATGATATTCAACAGGGTCTTCAATGGTTATTATTTTAATTTCCGGCCGACTTATTCTTTTTAAAAAAGCGTAAAGAGTGGTTGTTTTTCCCGAGCCGGTCGGGCCTGTTACAATAATCATTCCATTTGGTTTTTTTATTTCTTTTTCAAAGATTTCCAATAAGTCTTTTCTTAGCCCCAAAGACTCTATTTCAACCAATGATTTCGGATTTAAGATTCTAAGCACTATTGCTTCTCCGTGTTCAGTTGGTAAAACAGATGCCCTTATTTCAATCTCAAAACCCTCCATTGAAATGCTAAATCGGCCGTCTTGAGGCCGATCAGATATGTTTAGCTTGGTGCCTGACAAAAGCTTTATTCTTGAGAGTCCTCCCTGATAAATTTTGTAGTTGATAGTTGCCGCATCTTGCAAAAAACCGTCAATCCTGGCTCTTATTTTTGCCGTATCTTTAGATGGCTCAATATGAAGATCGGAAGCTTCAAAATTAATTGCACCAACAAGCATGCTTTCTAAAAATGCGGTAATATCTTGAGTTGAGCTTTTTTCTATTTCCTCTTTAAAGTCAACAATGTTTTTTATTTTTTCTTTAAGCTCATTACTTCTTTCTAAGGGAATTACGACTCTTCCGGCAATTTGTTTTGAATTTTCTGGCATAAAGGTTAAACTTAAAGTAGTTGCTTGATTATTAATTAGTTAAAGTTAACTTAAACGGTTTAAAAAGTCAATAAGAATAACTTTTATTTTATGAAGTATTTGACATTGAATCCGGATGAAACCAAAAAGCTTGGCCAAACTACGGCAAAGAGAATTTTAGAAAACAACTTTAATAAAAACAAAGCTTTTATTATCGGCCTTCAGGGTGACTTAGGAGGAGGAAAAACAACTTTTTTACAAGGGTTTGCCAAAGGCTTGGGAGTGAGAGAAAAAATATTGAGCCCGACATTTATTTTAATTAAAAAGTTTGAAGTTCCCAGTTTTGGTTTTTTAAAAAACAATAAAAACGATTCCCATGGCTTTAAGTTTTTTTATCATTTGGACTGTTATCGAATAAGTAAGCCGGAAGAAATATTAACCTTGGGATTTAAGGAAATTATTTTTAATCCTGAAAACATTGTGGCTATTGAATGGCCGGAAAAAATTAAAAAATATTTACCCCAAGAAGTTTTTTTAATTAAATTTAAATTTAAAGACGCAAAAAAGAGAGAAATTATTTTTTCAAAATGAAAAAACTTTTAATTATTGATTCTAATTCGGTTATTCATCGTGCTTTTCACGCATTACCTTTTTTGTCTACCAAGCAAGGCGAGCCGACAAATGCGGTTTATGGTTTTTTATTGGTTTTTTTTAGGGTAATAAAAGATTTTCAGCCCGACTATATTGCAGCTGTTTTTGATTTTCCTGCACCAAATTTCAGACATAAAAAATTTAAGCAATATAAAGCAAACAGGCCGCCGACACCAAAAGACTTATCGATTCAAATACCAAAAATAAAAGACTTTTTAAATGTTTTTAATGTTTATATTTTTGAAAAAAAAGGGTTTGAAGCGGATGATATTATCGGCGCTATTACCGAAGTTTCTTCTGTTGAAAATATTATTTTAACCGGAGATTCAGACCTTTTTCAGCTTGTTCAGGAAAACATAAAGGTTTATTTTTTAAAAAAAGGAGTTAAGGATACTGTTTTATATGACAAAGAATTGGTCAAAGAAAGACTGCAAGGGCTTTTACCTAAACAAATATTGGACCTAAAATCTTTAAAAGGCGATGCTTCGGATAATATTCCGGGCGTAGCCGGTATTGGCGAAAAAACAGCGCTTGATCTTATTTTGAAATTTGGCAGCTTGGAAAATGTCTACTG